>CAZDGY010000635.1:0-4379 GCA_964504685.1 uncultured Kofleriaceae bacterium
GCGGGCGATGGCCAGATGGATCCGCGCGACTTGCCCGCGTTGCTCGATCCGATCGCGAGCGGAGTTGCCGAGTACGTCAAAGGCAATCGCTTCCTGCATCCCGAGGTGTGGACCGCGATGCCGCCGGCGCGAATCGTCGGCAACGTGCTGCTGTCGACCGCAACGCGCGTGACGTCCGGCTACCACCATCTATTCGATTCGCAGTGCGGCTACACCGCGATCTCGCGCGGCGCGCTCGAGCAGATCGATCTCGACGAGCTGTTCCCGCGCTACGGCTATCCCAATGATCTGTTGTCGCGGTTGCGCGTCGCGGACGTTCGCGTCGTCGACGTGCCGGTGCGGCCGATCTACGGTGAGCATTGGAAGAGCGGCATCAACTTCGGCACCGCGCTGCACCCGATTCCGTGGGTGCTGCTGCGCTCGTGGGGCAATCGGCTCGCGGCGCAAGCGGCGCGGCGGCGCGCGCGATCGTAGCGTGCGCGTCGGGTTCGTCACCACGTCGTACCCGCGGTTCGCCGGCGATCCTGCCGGCAACTTCGTCGCTGCTCACGCCGCCGCGGTGCGCGCGCTCGGCCACGATGTCGATGTGATCGCCGCTGGCGACGGACCCGATCGCGTGAGCGACTCGCAGCTGTTCTATAGAGGCGGCGCGCCCGAGGCGCTCGAGCGCGGCGGCGTGCGGACCGCGTTCGCGGCGGCGGCATTTACCGCGCGGCTGACCGCGGCGGTCGCGACTCGCGCTTCGCATTGGGATCTGATCGTCGCGCACTGGCTCGCGCCATCGGCGATCGCAGCGTTGCCTACCCGCGCGCCGCTGCTCGCGATCGCACACGGCGGCGATGTTCACGCGTTGCGCCGCGCCAAGCTGCTCGCGCCGTTGCTCGCGGCGTTGCGCCTGCGCAAAGCGAAGCTCGCATTCGTCAGCGCGGAGCTGAGAGAGCTCGCTCGCGCCGCGGCGCCTTCACTCGCGCAGTGGCTCGACAGCGCCGCGATCGTCCAGCCAATGGGCGTCGATGTCGCGCGGTTCGCCGCGATCGGCCGCGCGCCGGAGGCGCCGCCGATCGTCGCGGTGATCGGCCGCCTCGTCGCGGTCAAAGGCGTCGATGTCGCGCTCGCAGCGCTGCCCGCCGGGGCGCGGCTCGTCATCGCCGGCGACGGCCCGGCCCGCGAACAGCTGCAACGCGGCGCAGGCAATCGGGTCCAGTTCGTCGGCGAGCTCGATCCGGCGCGGCGCGATCAGCTGCTGCGCGCGGCTTCGGTCGTCGCGATCCCATCGCGCGTGCTCGCGAACGGCCGGTCCGAAGGCACGCCGCTGGTCGCGCTCGAAGCGCTCGCCGCGGGAGTCCCAGTCGTCGCGTCCGCGGTCGGCGGCTTGCGAGATCTCCCAGTCGCGCTCGTGCCTCCGGATGACCCGGCCGCACTGGCCGCCGCGCTTGTCCGATCCCTGGCGGATCCACCTGCCGCTGCGACCTTGCGCCGGGCCGCGGCCGCCTTCGATTGGGTATCCGTAACCGCTCGACTTCATGGCCATGCAGGCTTTAGCTGCGCAACCGCGACGCCAGCGCACAAGCCCTAACGCGTAACGTCGTACGCACCTCGGTCCGACCGCGTGTTGCCAACCTGTTGCAATCACGTGACGATCGCCGCGGATTCGTGCGATGAATGGCGCTTCGGTGGCGGCACGGTTGCTGCTATTTCCCAAGTCATTGATGTCTGATCGCCCGCGGTTCGACGTTTCGCTCATCCTGCCGTTCGGCGACGACGAGGAGGCGGTAGGCATTGCCGTCCGGCGCACCGCCGAGTATTTGCGGGCGCTCGGGGTCAGCTTCGAGCTGCTCGCGATCGACGAAGACTCCGGCGACAACTCCCACGCCGTGCTCGCGCTGCTCCGCGCCGAGGTGCCCGAGCTGCGGGTGACCCACGCGCCCGGCCGTGGCCGCGGTGTCGATCTCGGAGCCGCCCGCGCTCAAGGCACATTGCTCGCGGTGACGACGACCGATGTCGCGAGCGCGTCGCTCGACGGCCTCGGCGATGCGTGCCGCCGACTGCTCGACGGGCAAGGCGATGCCGAGGTCGCGCTCGGCCGATACACCGTCGCACATCGCGTGCGCGCGCTCACTGCGTTCCGGGGTGCTCGACTGCTGGGGGCCGCGATGCATCGCCGGCTCGGCAAGCGGCTGCAAGTGCGCAACCTCGCAGTCCGGATCGGGACGACCGGCGGCGCGATCGGCGCCGGCCAGGCTCGCGGCGGCGCCTTCGGCCGGTTGTTCGCGCGCACGACCCGCGTCGCGTAATCCCGCCCCCCTCGGCCATAAGGATTCGGCCGTCCTTGCTTCGCCGGACAGCCGAGCAACCGATCGGCCTCGGGGCTGCTATCATTTAGTTGTCATGGGCTGGGTCTACGGAATCGCCGCGATCTTCTCGCTCGGCTTCCTGATCGTAGTCCACGAAGGCGGTCACTACTTCGTCGCGCACTGGTGCCGGATGCGCATCGAGCGGTTCAGCATCGGTTTCGGGCCGGGCATCTTGAAGCGCCGGTCGAAGAAGACCGGCACGTTGTTCCAGCTCGCGCCGATTCCGTTCGGCGGCTTCGTCGAGATCCGCGTGATGAACATCGCCGAGGATGTCGATCCCGACGACAAGTTCGCGTACCCGAACCGGCCGGCGTGGCAACGGTTCGTCACGATCTTCGCCGGCCCGGCGACGAACTACATCTCCGCGCTCGTGCTCGCGCTCGCGCTGTTCACGTGTCACGGCATGGACAGCTCGTGGCGGTGGTACGCGGTCGCCGGCGTCAACCAAGACTACGACGCGTACGGCAAGCTCGAAGTCGGCGATCGGATCCTCGCGATCGATCACCACAACATCTTGTCGGTCGGCGAGTACACGCTGCCGAGCGGCGAAGTGCTGCGCGGCGACACCGGTGCGTTCAAGAAGTCGCTCGCCGCGAAGAAGGGTGCGCCGGTCACGCTCACCGTGTTGCGCGACGGCAAGCAGCTCGACCTCACGCTCAAGCCGAAGCTCGAGACCGAGAAGGAAAAAGACGGCTCGCCGATCTACCGGCTCGGCATCTCGCTCGCGCAACAGCCCGACGTGCTCGATGTCGGCATCGTGACCGCCGCGGTCGGCGCGGTCGAGTATCCGATCGAGCAGACCAAGGCGATCGCGAGCGGGTTATGGCAGATCGTGACCCGCGAGCAAGAGGCGGATCCGGGCGGCCCGGTGCGAATCTTCGACGAGTTCTCGCGCGCGTGGGAGCTCGGGTTCGTACCCGGCATCAAGCTGTTGATGGTGCTGTCGGTGTACCTCGGGCTATTCAACTTGCTGCCGCTGCCCGCGCTCGACGGCGGGCGGCTCGTGTTCCTCGGCTACGAGATGGTCACGCGCCGGCGCGCGAACCCGAAGATCGAGACGATGATCCACATGGGCGGGATCATGGTGCTCGGCGTCGTGATGGTGCTCGTGACCCTGCACGATCTCAGCGTGTTCTAGCGGCGTGGGCGAAGCCATCGGCCGCGCTAGAGTGGAGCCGTGATAACCGGCGACGTCCTCGATCGGATCCCGACCGAGCCGGGCGTGTATCTGTTCAAGGATGCACGCGGCACGGTGATCTACGTCGGCAAGGCGAAAAACCTGCGCGTCCGCGTCCGCCAGTACTTTCGCGAAGGCGGCGACGAGCGGCTGTTCGTAGCGGCGGGGTTCCTCGGGCGCGCGGCGGCAGACGTCGAGACGATCGTCGTCACCGTCGAAAAAGAAGCGCTGCTGCTCGAGAACCACCTGATCAAGAAGCATCAGCCGCGGTTCAACGTGAAGCTGCGCGACGACAAGCAGTACCTCGTGCTGCGCTTGTTGGATCCAGTGCCGAGTGCGCCCGGCGCCGCGAAACGCGACGTGTTCCCGCGCGTCGAAGTCGTGCGCAACATCCGAGACGACAAGGCGAACTACTTCGGGCCCTATCACTCGGCGACGTCGGCGCGGCAGACGTTGCGCACGCTCAACCGTCACTTCCAGCTGCGGACGTGCACCGATCACGTGCTCGAGACCCGCGGGCGACCGTGCCTGCAATATCAGATCAAACGCTGCTCGGGGCCATGTGCGATCGACGTCGCGCCGGAGCACTACGCCGAGCAAGTCGAGGACGTGAAGATGTTCCTCGCTGGCAAAGATGGCGAGCTGCTCAGCCGCCTGCGGTCGCGCATGGCATCGCGCGCAGAAGCCGAAGACTTCGAGGTCGCCGCAGCGCTGCGCGATTCGATCGCGGCGGTCGAGCGCGCACTGACTCGGCAGGACGTCGTTCAGGAAGAGTTCGTCGACCAAGACGTGTGGGGCTTGCATCGCGAAGCCGACGTCGTCGAGGTCGTCGTGTTGTTCATCCGCGC
>CAZDGY010000636.1:0-4374 GCA_964504685.1 uncultured Kofleriaceae bacterium
TGGCCCCGCGCCGGTCGCGCGGCCATGCACCGACGCAGCCGTCAGGTACAGCAGGCTCGCGCCGCTGCTCCAGCTCCACGACGCGACGCATGCTTGGCATTCGTTCAGCGATCCGTTGCCGCCGCCGGTTGCCGCGCAGCTGAGCTCGCTCGTACCGGACCCAACCGCCGCCGACGATCTGCGCTGCATGGCCGAAGACCCGGCGTCACGGGTCGACATCTGGTCGGAGCTCGGAAGGTTCGGTGCGTTGCTCTACCTCAAAGGCGAGAGCGTTGCGGCGACCGATCCCGACGCTGGTTGGCGCCAGATCAGCGAGTCCCTGCACCTGTTTCACGATCCGCCCGCGTTCGAATACCTCTACTTCTTCACGCCGGCGTGGATGCTCGAGCGCGCATCGGCGCTCGCTGCGAGCCACCCATCGCCCGACGACCTCCGCGCATCGGTGCTCGCTGCAGCCGCAACCGCGGTCATGCCGAAGGCGGCGCTGTGTGCGGGGCTGCGCGAAGAGCTGCTCGTGCAGAGCGGGATGTTGTTCTATGCGGACTTCCCCGAGATGCACGACGCGTTCATCGCTCGCTGGCCCGGGCTCGCTCCGTTGCTCGACGGTGGCGCGCTTGAAACCCGCCGGAGCTACGACGAGTGGCAGTCCTTCCGCGCCGTCGCGGACGCGATCACCCGCGATTGCGATGCGACGAGCACGTCCGCGCTGCGCCAAGAGCTGGTTCCACTCGGTGCCACGATCAAGCAGCGCGCGCCGGATCTGGGCATGATCTTCGACGCGTTGATCTCGCGGATCGACGCCTACGATCAGCTGGTCGCGAGCGACGTCGCGTTCCGCGCGCGGTTCGCGCACTAGTCGCGTGCGGCGATCAGCGACCACACCGGAGCGACGAGCACGATGAACCCGGCGGTCGCGCCGATGAACGCTTGCGCTGACGACCAGCGCGCCACCGCAGCGAACCGCGCGATCGAGATACCGGCGGCAATGGCGCCGATCGCGATGGTCGCGCCACCGACGGCGCCAGTGCGCAGATCGACCGCGATGGTCCACAGGGCTAACGCGACGAGCGCGGCCGCCGCGATCCATCCGCGCGCCGCAGCAAGCACGAGCCCGACGAGAGCGGCGAGCGCTGCCACCGGTTGGACGACGTCGCCGATCGACGCGAGCGAAGCAGCGTGCTCCGCTCGCCCGGTCCACGCAGCCCACAGTCGCGCCAGCGGACCGGCGTGCGCGAGACTACACGCGAGCGCGAGCCCGAGCGCGAGCACCGCCACGATCGGCGCGAGCACCGCAGCACGCGGGCGGCGCCACGGTCCAGACGCGACGCGAACGCCGGCGAGGATCGCGAGCACCGCGAAGCTCGGATCGAGCGCGGCGGCGACCAACGCGCCACCGTAGGCAGGTAACGGCGACGCTTCGGGCGGCATTGGCCGGACGAGCTCGGCGACCGCGAACGCCCCGGCGGCCGCCGCGAGCGCGGCGCGGACGAGCGCGACATCGCAGGTCAAGACGAGCCCGCAGGTCGCGAGCAGCGCGGCACCACAGGCGGCGACCAACGCGGCCGGCGAGCTGCCGGCGTACGCGCGCACGGCTGCGACAACCGCGGCACCGCACAGCCCGAGCGCGACGATCGCGGTCGTCGATGCATGGGCTAACCAGCCGAGCCCGGCGCATGCAGCCGCCGCGGCGAGCACGATCAGCCAAGGACGGGCGCGGGCCATTAGAGAGCTCGACGCTAACTGGGCCGGAGCGGATGCGCCAAAAACCGGCGGCCCTCAACCCGGAGATTCGGCCGTCGTTGCTGCGTACCGACCGAACGGCTGCAGGGCAGTAAGTTGACAATAGTTACTCCGTCCCCAGGTAACTGCTCGCGATCGTTGGGTGGGGGCGGTATCCTGGGCGGAGATGACGACCGCTACGGGGGCCACTCAGGCCGCCGTCGACCTCGCCCGCGCTCACCTGTCGCGGTTCTTGGTGGCTCATGCGCAACGCAAGCGGATGTCGGGCGGCAGCGCATTCGGCCCTTCGAGTGAAGAGGTCGCGCGCACGCTGACCCCCGCGGCGGTCGCGCCCGGTGCCGAGCTCGACGTTCACAATGAGAAGGTCGCGGAGGCCGAGGCCGCGCTCGACGCAGCGCTCGCGGCGACGCCGGAGCCTTTGCTCGCTCGGTTGCGACGCGGGTTTTCGCTCAGCCGGCTCGACCTCACGATCATCGCGATCCTGCTCGCGCCAGAGCTCGACCACGAGCTCGAGCGCGCTTACACGTTTGCGGTCGACGACTTCACGCGCAAGCGCGGCGACGTTGGTTTCATCACGCGGTTGATCGGCGCCGGCGATCCGGAGACCGCGGATCTCGTGCTGACGCGGTTCGACGATGGTGCGCCGCTGCGTCGGCACGGCGTCGTCGCGCTCGCCGCAGCGGGCGAGGCAGCGGCCACGATGCGCGCCGCCCGGCTCACCGATCGGATCGTGTCGTTTCTGCGCGGCCACGACTCGGTGGACGAGCTCGTCCGCGGCTTCGTCCGGCAAGGCACGCCGCCGCCGGTGTCGAGCATCGTCATGCCGCAAGACACGCTCGGGCAGATCGTGCGCGCGCTCGATCCTCGACGCGGCCCTGCCCGCTTGCTGCTCGCCGGTCCCGATGGCTCGGGTCGGGCGTTCGCGGTCGAAGCGATCCTAGCGGCCTCCGGTCGGCGATCGTTGCGCGTCGATCTCGGCGGCATCGTCGCCGAGGGCCGGATCGGCGAACGACTCGCTGCAGCGCTGCGCGAGGCGGCGCTGCGCGATGCCGCCGCGATCCTCGAAGGCGGCTCGACGATTCGCGACGAAGTGCCGCGCGCGTTGGTCAACGCGATCACCGAGGGCGTCGACGGCCTCGACGTGCCGATCATCTTGACGCTCGGTTCGCGCCCGGCCTGGCTCGCCCAGGCGGTGCCCGAGCTGCTCGAGATCGATGTCCCGGCCCCGACGTTCCGCGAGCGCGTCGAGCTGTGGACCCGCTCGCTGCCGCCCCCGCTCGCCGATCCAGCGGACCTCGAGACCGTAGCGGCCCGCTATGGCTTCACCGGGGCGACGATCTGCCGCGCCGCCCGCCGCGCCGCCGCGACCGCGCGACTGCGCGATCCCGATGGGCCCAAAGTCTCGCTCGACGACCTCGGAGACGCCGCGCGGTTGATGTTCTCGCATCGGCTCGGCGGCATGGCGCAGCGGATCCCTACCGGGTTCCGCTGGGACGACCTCGTGCTGCAAAAAGAGACGCTCGAAGCGGTGCGCGAGGTCACGCGATTCGCTCGCTTCCGGCCGTTCTTGCTCGAAGACTGGGGGGTCGCCGCGAAGCTGCCGTACGGCCGCGGCGTGTCGGCGATCCTCGCGGGGCCGCCCGGCACCGGCAAGACGATGGTCGCGCAGCTGCTCGCGAAGGAGCTCGGCTACGATCTCTATCGCATCGATCTGTCGCAGGTCGTGAACAAGTACATCGGCGAGACCGAGAAGAACCTCGCGAAGATCTTCGACGAGGCCGAGTCGTCGCATGCCGTGCTGTTCTTCGACGAAGCCGACTCGCTGTTCGCGAAACGCACCGACGTCAAGTCGAGCAACGATCGCTACGCGAACCTCGAGGTCAACTACCTGCTGCAGCGGATGGAGACCTACGACGGCGTCACGCTACTCGCGACCAACCTCGAACAAGGCATCGACGAAGCATTCAAGCGCCGCGTGCGGTTCTCGATCATGTTCGAGCTGCCTGAAGAGGACGAGCGGCGCAAGCTGTGGGTCAGCATGTTCCCGAAGCAAGTTCCGCTCGACGCGAACATCGACTGGGACTTGATCGCGAAGCGATTCGAGATGGCCGGCGGCTACATCAAGAAAGCTGCACTGCGCGCGGCGTTGACTGCGGCGGAGGCGAATCGCGCGATCTCGACGAACGATATCCTCGAAGCGGCGCGTCAGGAATACCGCGAAATGGGTCGCATCATCTGAGCGGTGACGTGACGAGGTCCGCGAAGGTCCGTGCGCGCGCGCGAGCAGGAGCTGCATGGCTCGGCGCGAGCGTGATCGCTGCGTGCGGCGGCGCGCTGGTCGCAGGCGGTCTCGAAGGGCTCGCCATGAAGACCGTGTTCGGCGCGGTCGCCGCGTGCGGCTTCCTGGCGATCATGGCGTTGCCGTTGCTCGTCGTGACAAGCGCGCTCGGTCGCGCGGTGTGGAGCGCCTGGCGCCCCGACGAGCTCGCCGCACAACTGATCGACGAGACCGGAGGCGCGCCACGGCTCGCCGGCTGGGTCCTCGCGGTCGGCGCGACGCTCGCCGCGCTCGGGTGCGCGATCTAACAGGGCACGAGGTAGCTCGCGAACTGGACCGCGATCAAGCCGCTGTCG
>CAZDGY010000637.1:0-4374 GCA_964504685.1 uncultured Kofleriaceae bacterium
CGGACATGCCGGTGATCTGCGTGGACGTGAGGAACGCGGCCCAGAACCACACGCTGAGCGGCGTGTGCGTCCGCTCCATGATCGTGCCGCCGGTGAGTGCCGTGTCCTTCTTGCAGCCCTTGCATCGCAGCACGCCGGGGCGGGCGGCGAACCGGAACGGCTCGGCGGTGGCGTTGCACTTGGGGCACTGGAAGCCGTCGCGCCAGCGGATCGCTTCGAGGTACTGAGCGCACGCCGCATCGTCCGGGAACATCTTCTGAAATCCGGGGAGCGACTCGGGGAATTTGTCGGCCATGCACATAGGCTACAGGGCCTTGATCGCCTTGATGTTCGCGAGCTTCGCTTCGGTGGTTTCGAGCTTAGCGAAGGCGCGATCGATGTTGATCTTGCGGGCGCACTTGCACGCTCCGCACTGACAGGTCCACTCGCGACCACACCGAGCGTCGGCCTCAGCGTGCTCCTTGCCGCGAGCGATCGTGCAGTCGTCACACGCGCAAGGGAGTGGATGCGGCTTGCCCTTGAAGCGTGCCGGATGTGCGGCCGGGTCGTTAAGACGCGGGCACGGATGATAGAGCGGCGCCTTACGATGGCTATCGCGCGTGTTGACACGACGGTAGCCGCGCACGGTCAACGGCGCGTGACAGATGCCGCAACGCATCTACTTGCCCTCCGCGCGTGCGTCGATCAGCGCGGCGCAGCGAGCGCGAGCGGCCCGACGCTCCTTGGTGGTCGGGTAGTGCATTGCCAGCTTGCCCGCGATCGTGGTGAGCATTTCGCGGCGGGCGCCGACCGCAAGCTCGCAGTCCCTGTGCTGCGCAGCAGTGAGCGCTGTGCGCGCAAGCTCGCGTATTTGCGCATCGGTAACAGTGTGCGCAGTCATCTTACGAAGTGCCTTGAAATCCATCATGTCTACCATACTAGCAACGGGTGCGTTGGGTGTCAACCGGATAAGCATGGTAGTTTTCGTGACTCGGCGGCTTGCTTTTTATAGTAGGCGACGTGCTCGGCGGCGGTTCGCATGCCTTGACTCTACACTTCATCCGCACGCGAGCGGAGCCATTGCTCGGCGATCCACTGCGAGTAGGCCGGCGGGATCGCCTCACTCAGCTCCTCGCGGGTCATCCACTCGAGGCCGCCCATGGCTCGATGCTGCACGTCGAGCGGAATCCGCCACACGCCGATCTCGCACGTCTTGCGGCGGTTTTTGCGGTTCGTCGCTTGCGGGAAGTCTCCGCGCTGGCGCTCGTGACTGCACGCGGGTTGCAGCATGTAGAAGCTTGACTCAAAGCAACGATGGCGGCGCACGTTGAGCCCGAACATCGAACCGCACAGCGTGATCGCGTTTCGCAGCGGCGCCCCGGGCACGTTTTCGATCACGTACGGCACGCCGGAGTTTAACAGCATCGTTCGGACCTTCGCGATCATGCCGTCGGTGTCGACGGCGCGCACGTGGTTAGGTCGCCGCTTGTAGGCGGTGTGCCCCTGACACGGGGGGCTAGCCCAGATGAAATCAAATCGCCCGGGGTTGAGCGGCGGCGTCGTTCCGCGATCGAACACGTTGGCTTGCTCGAAGTGATACGGATAATTCGGTTGCTCCGCGATGTCGACGCCGGTCACGTCGAAGCCGGCCGCGGCGAGCCCGGCGCTCGCGCCGCCGGCGCCGCAAAACAGATCGAGCGCGTAGAGTCGCGTCATCGTCGCTCGCGCCGCCGGCGCCGCGCGCATCGCGCGCACTGCACACGGAAACCGCCCGCGCGCGCCCGACTCGACAGCTCGAAGACTTGGGCGTCGACTTCGATCGTTGCTTCGCAGAAGTCGCAGCGCACGAGGCGTCGCGGGTAACACGTGATCGGGATCGAGACTTCACTCGTCACAGCGCCGGCACCACTAGACTCGACGCCTTCGCCTTGAGTAACTCGATCACGAGCCGATCGAGCGTGCCGCCGGGCAGCGACGATCGAAGCGCATGCGCGAGCGCAATCGCATCGGCCTCGAATGTCGACGCGTCGAGCGCGACGTTGTTAAAGGTTGACGGCTGCGGGCATTGCATCGGTCCAATTCTGATCACGACGTCGGGGATCGGCTCGTGATGTCTCGTCGTCGGTTGCGCTTTGTAGATTTCCAATTCCTTCATCGTTTGTGCTCCTCGTCTCCGAACCTTACCGCTTGCGCGTGCAACCACGCCGCGTGAACCGCCTTATGCCGCGTTCGGAACGGCGAGCTCGCCCATGTGCAGCGGACGTGCGTGCAGAACGAGACGAACACGGGCCTGCCAGTCTTCGGATCCTCGAAGTCGTCGACGATGCGAAAGTCGTGTTTTGCGTGGGCGTAGGCGGTCACTTGACGCCGGCCCTTTTGAGCGCGCGCAAGTCGTGCGGCAACGTGCCGGCAGCTCGAGCGATCTTGAGCGTCAGACCGGAGAAATGCGCGACGCGGCGCACGGCGGTCGCGCCGACGTCGTTGTAAACCTCGCCGAGCGCGACCGCGACGCCGCGCAGGAACGCGTCGCGGGGATCATCGGCGCGCTGGTTATTCTTGCGCGGCTTAGCGCTGCGGAGGTTGAGCTTCGCTAGGATGCAATCGCCCAGGCGATGACCGTGGCTCGTCGACGCGTTGTAATCGTCGGCGATGCTCGCCGCGGCGATCGCGCCGTCGCGAAACCCCTTGCGTCTCGGTTGCGCGAGCGACTTGCCGACGGTGGACCACGTCATGGCCCCTCCGATCCGTCGAGCGGATCGCTGACCTGTCGCAGCGGCCGATCGTCTACCGGCTGCGTCGCGTGAATTCCGTCGACGCGACCGCGCGCGTATCCCTTGAGCCACGCCTCGGCGATCTCGCGCGCCATGATCTTGCGTTTCGGGAAGTCGCCGAGCGGACCGAGCACGTGCTCGGCGTAGGCTTTCGCGAGCGGCATGCGGGGGTCGGTCTTCACGGCGTCACCTCGCGACGCACGGCGGCAACGATCGCGGACATCTTCGTGAGATCGCGCTCGAGAATTCCGATCCGCTCGTCGCGCTCGGCGAGCTTCACTTCGGCGCGCTCGAGCTCCTCGTCGCGCGCCTGCGCTTCGATTTCGAGCTCCTCGATTTGCTTACGTAGGTTGCGCAGGATGGCGACCGGATCGTCGACGTCGCTCGGCGCCCAGCCGACGCGGAACAGAAAGTGGTCAGCTTCGTCGAGATCCGTCATCGGTCGAGCTCCACGACGAGCGCCTTTGCAATTCGCCGCAGGTCGGCGTCGCGGAGAATTTCTTCGTGGCACGCTTCCTCGAACGCGGTATTGGCCGGGCCGCGTTCGTCGTCGCCGCTGAGCGCGTCTGCAAGCCGATCGGCTCGGGCATCGGCGAGCGCCCACGCGACCGCGGCCTGCGCGAGCGAGTAGATGATTCCCATGGTGCCGGTCGGCATGCCGGAGTCCGCGACGCGGCGCGCGATCTGACGTGACAGCTCGCGATCGGCGGCGTTAGCCGCTTCGCGGGCGTGATGCGCGGCGAGCTTGCGCTCGGCGCTTTCGATGATCCCTTCGCGATCGGCGGCGCTGGCCACTGGAATAGAGCTCCACTCGGGATCGGATTCCTTGGCGATGAACCGCAGGGCGGTGTCGGTCGGAATTCGTGCCCCGCTGTCGACGACCGGCGCCCAGTCGGAATCCGATTCGATGCCGGCCGCCTTCATGATCGGGATCGCCTGCCGCCGGCTATGCGCCGGCGTCGCGATGTCCGGCTCGGCGATCGCCTTTGCGAGCAGCTCGGGCCCGTACACCTGCGCCTGCACGGTGATCCCGTGCGTGTATTTCGACGCGTGCTCGAACGCGAGATCGGCGCTGTCGAAGCCGACATCACAGGTTTCACAGCGGTATTTGCTTAGGTTGGTCACAGCGGAGTCTCCTTGGTGCGAGTTGGTGCTTCGAGGCGATGGTCATGATAGGCGGCGCGAAGATCGTTGAGCACGAGTCCGATACCTTGCGGTAGCGGATCGGTGCACGCGACGAGCGCGCGCAGCGCGGCACGTTCGGCGTCGTAAACTGCGCGCGGGGTGCACTCCATCTCCGGCACGAGGATGTCGACGAGGTGGGCGACCAGCGAGAACATTTCATCGCGTGAGATCTCGGTCATGGCTGACGCGAATTGGTCGACGGCTTCATTGTACGTGCGGATCGCGATCTCGAAATTCTTGTTAACGTCACGCGAGACCACGAGCAGCACCTCGCCCTCGACTGTCGTTTCTACTTCAAGTGACAGCTCGTTCTTGATCACAGCGGAATCTCCTTGTCGCCGACAACAACAAACCATCGGACGCGATCATTGCAGTGGTCGACGATATCGTGCGCGAGCTCGAGCGCGATCCTGAGTCCCTGCCGGCGGCCGGCGAGCCG
>CAZDGY010000638.1:0-4352 GCA_964504685.1 uncultured Kofleriaceae bacterium
CGCCGCGCGATTCGGTGCGGTTGCGAGCCGCTTGCACGCGCCGAATCGCGCGGCGTCGCTGCTCGCGTCTGCCGCGACCGCACCGGAGCCGTCGTCGAAGTCGAGTCGGCCGCACGCGGCGGCGAACATCATGACGACCGCGATCCACACGGCTCCAGCGTACTACACGCCCGTTACTGTTGCGCAGTTGTCGGATGACGGCCGTCGACGAACTCGACCGCGTCATCGCACGATAGCCGCTCGAACTCGACCCGCGCGTCGGAATCACCGAGGACATCCGGGCACTCCTGCTCGCAGCGCTCGAGATCGGCGTGCGGGTGATTCGGCTTGCAGTCGATGTAGTGCTTGCACGCACCGTCGCACGTGCCGGTGACCCGCGGGCCGACGAGCTGGCGAATCGCGCAGCCGGTGATCGCGCCCGCGACCGCGAGTGCGACGACGAGGATGCGTCGCTTCACGTCTTCGCTCCGTGCCGACCGGCACCGGCGACAAACCGCGCGGCACCGGCGGCACCTTCGGCAAGCGCGTGGGTTCCGTGCTCGAGCTCGACCAGCAGCGCGGCCGGGAGATCGCGATCGTGTTGGAGATAAGCGCTCATTCGATCGCCACGCATCGCAGCTTGCGGGAGCTCGGCGAGCTCGTGCGCGAGTTGCTCGGCCGCAGCTCTCGCTTGGCCGTCGGCCACGACGCGATTGACCAACCCGAACGCGAGCGCTTCGTCTGCGTGCACCGCGCGGCCGGTCAAGATCAGATCGAGCGCGCGCGATAGCCCGATCAGCCGCGGCAACCGGATCGTGCCACCGTCGATCAGCGGCACGCCGAACCGCCGGCAGTACACGCCGAGGATCGCGCTTTGTTCAGCGACGCGCAGATCGCACCACAGCGCGAGCTCCAGGCCGCCGGCGACCGCGTGACCTGCGATCGCCGCGATCACCGGCTTGCCGAGCAGCATCCGCGTCGGTCCCATCGGGCCATCGCCGTCCGGCGCGACGCGATTGCCGCGCCCCTGCGCGAAGCCCTTGAGATCGGCGCCGGCGCAGAACGTGCCGTGATCGCCATAGAGCACGCCGACGCGCGCGGCATCGTCGGCATCGAACGCGCGAAACGCATCGGCGAGTGCTTGCGCGGTGTCGCGATCGACGGCGTTCTTGTTCGCCGGCCGATCGAGGATCACCGTCGTGACCGGACCCTGGCGCTCGATCCGCACCGATGCAGACGTCGTCATCCGCGGTGATGGTAGCATCGGCCGCCATGGCTGCCGTAAAGCGGATCGCGATCCTGACAAGCGGTGGTGACGCACCTGGCATGAACGCGGCGATTCGAGCCACCGCGCTGGTCGGGCGCGGCCTCGGGCTCGACGTGCTCGGCATCGAGCGCGGCTATCGCGGCTTGCTCGACGATAGCTTCACCGAGCTGGGTACCAATGATGTCGCGGGGATCCTGCGCGAAGGCGGCACGATCCTGGGCTCGGCCCGATGTAAGGAATTCCACGAGAGGGGGGTGCGCGATCGCGCGCGTGCGATTCTGGCAAGCCACGCGATCGACGGCCTGATCGTGGTCGGTGGCAACGGCTCGCTCACCGGCGCGCTCCACCTCACCGATCCGACCGAAATCGGCAGCGGTCGGCCGCTCAAGGTCATCGGCATCCCGGCGTCGATCGATAACGACCTCGGCCTGACCGGGCTGTCGATCGGCGTCGACACCGCGATGAACACGATCGTCGAGGCTTGCGACAAGATCGCCGACACCGCGACCGCGCACGATCGCACGTTTATCGTCGAGGTCATGGGCCGCGATTGCGGCTACCTCGCGATGACGTCTGCGATCGCGGTCGGCGCCGACCTCGCGTTGTTTCCGGAAGCCGGCAAGACCGATCAGGAGTTCGTCGATCAGATCGTCGACACCGTGATGGCGGTCCGGCAGCGGCCATCGCGTCGCGCACGCCGAGTCATCGTGATCAAAGCCGAAGGTGTCGCGATGCCGGTCGACAAGCTCAAGGCCGCGGTCGACGCGAAGCTGCTCGCGCGGACGCCCGAAGGCGAGGCCAGCTCGATCGAAACGCGCGTCACCGTGCTTGGCCACGTCGTGCGCGGCGGCCGACCGTCGGCGTTCGATCGCTTGCTCGGCAGCCGACTCGCGAACGTGGCGGTGCGCGCACTGCACGCGGGGATCGGCCACAAGATGGCGGCGTGGATGCCGCCGGTCGAATTGCCCGAGGAAGTCGGCACCCGGTCGCCCGCCGACCCCTACTGCTGGCTGGTCGACCTGGCCGCCGTGCTCGCTGAGACTGAAAATTTATTGAAGGGACGGAGTTCGCTTGCGCGTTGGAGAGCGGGCGCGTTCGAAGACATCGAAGACGCGCTCTTGCTATAAGGTCGGGCGTGCCCTCTGAACCCGAGCTCCAAAAGCTGTTCGAGCGCACGCCGATCGGGATGTACCGCTCGGATGCATCGGGTCGCTTGCTCGCCGCGAATCCGGCGCTCGTCGCGATGCTCGGCTACGACACGGTCGAGGAAGTGCTCGCGCTCGATCTCGCTCGCGACGTCTACGCCGAAGCCGGCGGGCGCGCGCCGGTGCTCGAAGAGTATCGCCACACCGGCGTCGTCGATGGGAGTCGCGTCCAGTGGAAGACGCGCACCGGGCGCACGTTGTCGATCCAGCTGTTCGGCCACGTCGTCGACACCGCGCAGGGCCTGACGTTCGACGCGACGGTGATCGACATGACCGAGATCGACGCGGTCGAGCGCGAGGTCGTGCGCCAGCGCGAGGAGCTCGAACGCACCGCGGCGACGCTCGATCAGGTCGTGCGCCAGATGCCGACGATGTACTGGCTGGTCGATCACGACATGCGGATCCTGCGCACCGGCGGCTCGGTCCAGCCGATCCTCGGCTATGCGCCGGACAAGTTCATTGGCGTCACGCTCGGCCAGGTTCACGCGACCGAGCCGGGTTCGTCATCGCCGATCGAGCCACACGCGCGGGCGCTGCGCGGCGAGATCGTCGAGTACCACACGCTGTATCGCCAAAAAGAGCTGACGACGACGGTCGGCCCGTTGCGCTCGCGCGATGGCACGATCGTCGGTGCGATCGGCACGTCGATCGACGTCACGGCGATCCGCCAGCTCGAGCGCCGCATGATCGATGCGCAACGCGCGGAGAGCCTCGGGGTGCTCGCCGGCGGCCTCGCGCACGACTTCAACAATCTGCTCGTCGCGGTGCTTGGCAACGCCGACCTCGCGCTGCGCGAGATTCCCGCCGGCACGCCTGGGCGCACCGCGATCGAGAACATCCGCCAGGCTGGCCTGCGCGCATCCGAGCTGACGTATCAGTTGCTCGCGTACGCCGGGCGCGGTGGCACCGGCACGACGCGCGTGTCGCCGGCCGAGATGGTCGACGAGTTGTTGCGCATCGTCGGTGCATCGTTTCCGCCGGGCGTGACCGTGTCGGTGGAGTTCGAAGGCGATCCGACCGTGCGCGCTGATCCGGCACAGCTGCGGCAGGTGCTGCTGAATCTGATCACGAACGCACGCGAAGCGGTCGGTGCGCACGGCGCGATCCGCGTCCACGGCGAGCGCGTTCATCTCGACGGCCAACCGAACCCCGACGACATCATCTCGGTCTACGCGGGCAACTACGTCTCGATCGAGGTCAGCGACGATGGCCCGGGAATGACCGACGTCATTCGCCGCCGGGTGTTCGAGCCGTTCTTCACGACGAAGGAATCGGGTCATGGCCTCGGCCTCGCCGCTCTCGTCGGTATCGTTCGCGCGCACGGCGGCGGGCTGCGGCTGACGTCGTCGCCGGGGGCGGGCGCGGCATTTCGCGTGTTATGGCCGGCGGCTTCGACCGCGCCGGTGCGAGCGCCGACCCCGGAGCACACCACCGGCAAGCGCGTGCTGGTCGTCGATGACGAGGATCTCGTGCGCGATGTCGTCGCGCGGATGATCGAAGACCTCGGCTATGCAGCCGAGACCGCCGCCGACGGCCCGTCCGCGCTCGCGATGCTCGACGAACGCGAGTTCGACGCGGTGCTCGTCGACTTGTCGATGCCGCGGATGAGCGGCGCCGATGTTGTCGCCGCGGTCCGCAAGCGCAAGCCGCGGTTGCCGATCATCCTGTGCAGCGGCTTCGATCGCGATGGGCGAGGGCCGGTCGAGGCCGACGCGTTCCTGCCCAAGCCGTTCCGCATCGAGGTCCTCGAGCAGACGCTCGCGAAGCTGTTCGCGTGAGACCAGTAACGTCTGGCCGCAACAGTCGTCGGATGCGCCCCGTTCACTAGATACGGGATATTGCTTGCGGTCGGCGAATCCGCCGTCGCAACGCGCGGTTCGCCCGAGTTGCGGGCTAGTTGC
>CAZDGY010000639.1:0-4350 GCA_964504685.1 uncultured Kofleriaceae bacterium
TCGCACGGTGTCGAGGAGTACATCGACAACAAGAAGAAGCTCGTCCGCTACAAGTTCTTCCGCGACGACTCGCACGGCGGTCGCGACGCGGTGTTCGGCCTCGACGTCCCGCTGATGCGGTTGATGAACGTGCTGAAGAGCGCCGCGCAGGGCTACGGCACCGAGCGCCGCATCATCTTGCTGCACGGCCCGGTCGGCTCGGCGAAGTCGACGATCGCGCGCCAGCTCAAGAAGGGCATCGAGGACTACTCGCGCCAGCCCGAGGGCGGGCTCTACACGTACTACTGGACGCTACCCGGTGCGCTGTCGGAGTTCGCCGGCGGCAGCGAAGTGTTCCACTCGCCGATGCACGACGAGCCGCTGCGACTGATCCCGCGCGAATGGCGCGAGGACGTCATCAACAAGCTCAAGCTCGGCACCGATAACCATCGGGTCAAGGTCGACGGCGACGTCAACCCGGCGTGCCGGCTGATCTTCAAGGAGCTGATGCGCCACTACGGCGGCAACTTCGAGAAGGTGATGGGCCATATCCGCGTGCGCCGGCTCGTGTTGAGCGAGCAGGATCGCGTCGGCATCGGCACGTTCCAGCCGAAGGACGAGAAGAACCAAGACTCGACCGAGCTGACCGGCGACATCAACTACCGCAAGATCGCGACGTTCGGATCGGACTCCGATCCGCGCGCGTTCAACTTCGACGGTGAGTTCAACATCGCGAACCGCGGCATCCTCGAGTTCGTCGAGATCTTGAAGCTCGATGTCGCGTTCCTCTACGACCTGCTCGGCGCTACGCAGGAGCGCAAGATCAAGCCGAAGAAGTTCGCGCAGACCGACATCGACGAAGTGATCATCGGCCACACCAACGAGGCCGAGTACAAGAAGCTCCTCAACAACGAGTTCATGGAGGCGCTGCGGGATCGCACGATCAAGGTCGACATCCCGTACATCACGAAGGTCACCGAGGAAGTTCGCATCTACGCGAAGGACTTCACGAGCGAGCGCGTCGGCAAGCACGTCGCGCCGCACACGCTCTACGTCGCGGCGCTGTGGGCCGTGCTGACGCGCCTCGAGGATCCGAAGAAGCACTCGCTGTCGCTGATCCAGAAGGCGAAGCTGTACGACGGCAAGACGCTGCCGGGGTTCACCCAGGACAACATCAAAGAGCTGCGCAAGGAGAGCCAGCGCGAAGGCCTCGA
This sequence comes from uncultured Kofleriaceae bacterium, assembly GCA_964504685.1. Taxonomy (GTDB): domain Bacteria; phylum Myxococcota_A; class Polyangia; order Haliangiales; family Haliangiaceae; genus JABFXX01. The sequence goes on from CAZDGY010000639.1 coordinate 1,194, forward strand.
CGGCATCTCGCCGCGCTACATCCAGGACAAGATCGCGAACGCACTCGTCAGCGATAAGGCCGACGGCGCGATCAACCCGTTCATGGTGCTCAACGAGCTCGAGAGCGGCCTGCGCTCGCACTCGCTGATCAATAGCGACGAGCAGCGCAAGCGCTACGGCGAGATGCTCTCGGTCGTCAAGCAAGAGTACGAGGACATCGTCAAGAACGAGGTCCAGCGTGCGATCAGCGCCGACGAGGACATGATCGCGAAGCTGTGTGCGAACTACATCGACAACATCAAGGCGTACACGCAAAAGGAGCGGGTCAAGAACCCGTACACCGGCCAGGACGAGGAGCCGGACGAGCGGCTGATGCGATCGATCGAGGAGAAGATCGATATCCCGGATAGCCGCAAGGACGACTTCCGCCGCGAGATCATGAACTACATCGGCGCGCTCGCGATCGAGGGCCGGACGTTCGACTACAAGACGAACGAGCGGTTGCACAAGGCGCTCGAGGGCAAGCTGTTCGAGGATCAGAAGGACTCGATCAAGCTCACGTCGCTGGTGTCGAGTGTCGTTGACCGCGACACGCAGGCCAAGATCGATGTCGTCAAACAACGGCTGATCAAGAACTTCGGTTACGACGAAGTGTCGGCGACCGACGTGCTCAACTTCGTCGCGTCGATCTTCGCGCGCGGGGACGTCAAGTCCTAGCCCCATGTCCGACGGCATGGGCATAGGGCCGGTGCAAGTCGAGCTCAACCACACGTTGGCCGAGTTGCTCGCGCGGTTGTGCGTCGAGCTCGGGACGGATGACCCGGGCGACGTGATGTCGCGTGCGCTCGGCTTACTCGAGATGGTGCAACGCACGAAGCGCCACGGCGGCCGGCTGTGCTTCGTCAACGAGCGCGGCGAAATGGCGGACGTGGCGGTATGAGCCAGAAGATCGACCTAGATCACGGCCGGTTCCGCCAGATCATTCGCGGCAAGATCAAACAGAACCTTCGCAAGTACATCTCGCAGGGCGAGATGTTCGGCAAGAAGGGCAAGGACACGGTCGCGATCCCGATTCCGTCGGTCGACATCCCGCACTTCAAGCACGGCGACAAGCAGCAGGGCGGTGTCGGGCAAGGCGATGGCGAGGTCGGTGATGCACTGGGCCAGGGCGAAGACGGCGACGGGCCGGGCAAAGGTCACGAGGCCGGCGATCGCCCCGGCGATCACCTGCTCGACATCGAGATCTCGCTCCAAGAGCTCGCCGAGATCATGGGCGAGGAGCTCGAGTTGCCGCGGATCCAACCCAAAGGCACCGAGAAGATCGTCGCGTACAAAGACAAGTACACCGGCATCCGCAACACCGGGCCGGAGTCGCTGCGCCACTTCCGCCGGACCTATCGGCAAGCGCTGCGCCGCCAGATCTCGATGGGTACGTACGACCCGAAGAATCCGGTGATCATCCCGATCCGCGACGACAAGCGCTATCGGTCGTGGCGGAGCGATCCGCTGCCGCAATCGAACGCCGTCATCATCTACATGATGGACGTCTCGGGCTCGATGGGCGACGAGCAGAAGGAAATCGTTCGCACCGAGAGCTTCTGGATCGATACGTGGTTGAAGTCGCAGTACCACGGGATCGAGAGCCGGTACATCATTCACGACGCGATGGCCAAAGAGGTCGATCGCGATCAGTTCTTCAAGACCCGTGAATCGGGCGGCACGATGATCAGCTCGGCGTACAAGCTGTGCGCGAAGATGATCAGCGACGAGTATCCGTCGGACTTGTGGAACATCTATCCGTTCCATTTCTCCGACGGCGACAACTGGTCGGTCGACGACACCCATACGTGCGTCGAGTTGCTCAAGAAGGAAGTCCTGCCGTACGTGAACTTGTTCGCGTATGGCCAGGTCGAGTCGCCGTACGGCTCAGGTCAATTCATCAAGGATCTGACCGAGCACTTCGACGAGGACGAGCGCGTCGTCACGAGCGAGATCAAAGGCAAAGAAGCGATCATGGACTCGATCAAAGAGTTCCTCGGGAAGGGTCGCTAGTGGCCTCGCTCAAGCGGTTCCCCGCGTACCTGCGCGATGTCCAAGAAGAGGTCGAGGGCTACGCGAAGGACTTCGGCCTGGATTTCTTTCCGATCCTGTACGAGGTGCTCGACTACAAGACGATGAACGAGGTCGCCGCGTACGGGGGATTCCCCACGCGGTACCCGCACTGGCGGTTCGGCATGGACTACGAGCAGCTCGCGAAGAGCTACGAGTGGGGACTGTCGAAGATCTACGAGATGGTGATCAACACCAGCCCGGCATACGCGTACTTGCTCGAGGGCAACTCGCTCGTCGATCAGAAGATCGTGATGGCGCACGTCTGCGCGCACGTCGACTTCTTCAAGAACAACTATTACTTCTCGAAGACCAATCGCAAGATGATCGACGGGATGGCGAATCACGCGTCGCGCGTGCGCCGTCACATGGCGCGCTGGGGTCAAGATGTCGTCGAGGACTTCATCGACACCTGCCTGTCGCTCGAGAACCTGATCGATCCGATGTCGGCGTACATCGTGCGGTCGCGCGAGCCCAAGCCCGACGCCGACGACGAGGCCGAGGAGCAGTCCGGTCGGATGCGCTCGAAGGGCTACATGGAGTCGTTCATCAATCCGCCGAGCTACCTCGAGGCGCAGAAGAAGAAGCGCGAAGAGGAAGCCAAGAAAGCGAAGCGTCGGTTCCCCGAGCAGCCGCAGCGCGACGTGCTCGCGTTCCTGATCCAGCACGCGCCGCTGGATGCGTGGCAGCGCGACGTCTTAGAGATCGTGCGCGACGAGGCGTATTACTTCGCGCCGCAAGCGATGACGAAGATCATGAACGAGGGCTGGGCGACGTACTGGCATTCGAAGATCCTCACCGAGAAGGCGTTGAAGTCGTCGGAGGTCATCGACTACGCCGACGCGTGCTCGGGCGTGCTCGCGACCGCGCCGGGCCGGCTCAACCCGTACAAGCTCGGAGTCGAGCTGCTGCGCAACATCGAAGACCGCTGGAACAAGGGTCAGTACGGCAAAGAGTGGGACGAGTGCGAGTCGATGGAGCAGAAGCGCAATTGGGATCTGCGCACCGGGCTCGGCCGCAAGAAGGTGTTCGAGGTCCGCAAGCTCTATAACGACATCACGTTCCTCG
>CAZDGY010000640.1:0-4350 GCA_964504685.1 uncultured Kofleriaceae bacterium
TTCCGATATCGGCGCGGACGAGCGCGCCCGCCGCGAGCACCTGCGCGGTCGCGAGCGCTTGCTCGAGCTCGCGGACGTTGAGCGGCCACGGGTAGCGGAACAACAGGCGCGACGCGTCGATATCGAAGCCGGGGTGGTCGCCCGCGAACATCCGCGCGTGCATCGAACCGATCAGCAAGCCGAGATCGGCGCGGCGTTCGGCGAGCGTCGGCACGGTGATGCGAAACCCGGCGAGCCGCGCGAACAGGTCGTGGCGGAAGCTCTGGTCGGCGACCATGTCATCGAGATCGCGGTGGGTCGCCGCGACCACGCGCAGATCGATCGGCAGCGCGCGCGTGCCACCGACCGGCATGACCTCGCGCTCCTGCAGCACGCGGAGCAGCGCCGCCTGCGAGCTCGGCGGTAAGTCGCCGATCTCGTCGAGGAACAGCGTGCCGCCATCGGCCGCGCGGACCAGGCCGTCGTGGTCACTCTGCGCGCCGGAGAACGCGCCTTTCTTGTAGCCGAACAGCTCGCTCTCGACGAGGTTGTCGGGCAGCGCGCCGCAGTTGACTGGGACGAACGCGCCTTTGCGACCGGACAGCGCGTGGATCGCGCGCGCGATCACCTCTTTGCCGACGCCGCTCTCGCCCTCGATCAGCATCGGGATCTCCGAGCCGGCGATCTGGCGAATCCGCGCGAGCTCGGTCTGCCAGCTCGGGACGAGCGTCGACAGTCCCGGCACGCCTTCATCCGGCGACAGATCGAGCATGCCGGGCGCGTCGAGGTCGATCGGCAGCCGTTCGAAGAACAGGAAGATCGTATGGCCGAGCTCGATCAGCGAGCCGTCGGTCAGCACCGCGCGCTTCGTGGTGTGGCCGTCGACGATCGTGCCGTTCTTCGACTCGGTATCGACCAGCACCCAGCGGCCGAAGCTCGGCTCGATCCGAGCGTGCTTCGACGACATCCACTTGTCGGGCACTTTGATCGTCAGCTCGGTGCCGCTGCGTTCGGCGCGGCGCTCGGAGCCGCGGCCGAGCTGGACCGCGCTGAGCTCGCCGAGCCGATAGCGGACCGAGCCGATCCGCGGCCGGCCCGATTCGAGCGCGAGCACGAGCACCGGCTCCGGGCGAGGCCCGACGCGACCGCTCTTGCCATCCTGGTGGATGCTAAGGGTGGTCCCGTGCGTGTCGCCCACGTTGGGCATCTTACCTTGTCAGACCCCTTCGCTACGGTCATGGACGTGGGCGATCTGCTTTCGTTGACCGGCCGGCTCGGGGCGCGCAAGGGGCTGCGCCGGGGGACGAGCGCCGCGGTCTGGTACGAGCGGGGCTGCGCCCTCGAAGCGAGTGACCCGGCGGCGGCGATGGTGGCGTACCGCCGGGCGCTTGCGGGCCAAACCGACTTCGCGGACGCCCACAACAACCTAGGCAGGCTGTGCCACGACCAAGGCGACCTCGCGGCGGCCGAGGCATGCTACCGGCTCGCGCTGAGTGCCGCGCGCGGCGTCGCGCTGTATTGGTTCAACCTCGGCGTCGCGATCGAGGATCAGGGCCGCACCGCCGAGGCGATCGCCGCCTACCAGGCCGGGCTCGCGATCGATCCCGGCCTCGCCGATGCGCATTACAACCTCGCGCGGCTATTCGAGCGGATCGGACGAGCAGGCGACGACCTCGCGCTGCGCCGCGCACTGAACCACCTCGCGAGCTACCGCCGGCTGACCGCGCAGTCGGCGCGCGGCTAGTCGGGGCGAGCCGGATCTCGGTGTGTTACGCGCTAGTGACCAAATAGATCGAGCCGTGTCGCCGAATGTTCGGGAACGCGCCGACGAGCCCGCGTTATAGGCGGACCATGTCCAAAGCCAACGCTGCTCCGCTCGCGCTGATGATCGCCGGCGCCGTCGGTCTCCTCGGAGTCTTCTTGCCGCTCGATCACGTCGGGTCGTACTGGGCCTTCCACAACACGCTGTCGATAGGCGGCACCGCTACGTTCTCGCCCTTCCTCGCGCTCGGCCTGTTTGCGCTGACCGTGACCATCGGCGCGCTCGCGACGTTCGACACGACGCGCGCCGTCTACGGGATCTCGGGGCTCGTGCTCGGCGCGTTGCTATTCCTGATCGGGCCCATCCGCAACGGCTTGTTCGGTGACGCAGACGGGTTGAGCGGCATCGGCGGCGTGGTCATGTTCCTGTCGGCGCTGGTCGTGCCGATCGCCGCGATCGGCGTCCTCATCAAGGGCCCGCGCAACCCCTTCGCCATTCCGCCCGCACCGCACGGCAGCTCCGCCGAATAGTCGGCGCGGGGCTAGGACGCGCGCGGCGGCAGGCGGTAGACGTCGACGCCGCCGACCAGGTTGTCGATCACGAAGTGGATCGAGACTTGCGGGCGCCGTGCGCGAGCTTGTTCCACAAGCCGGGGCCCTCGTGGACATCGTGGCCGCCGATCGCAGCGCCGCCCTCGAACGTGAACGTCACGGGCCATACCGCTATGAGCGATCGAATAGATCATCGTGGGGTCGCAGTATTCAAACAACGGTGCCGGCCGCGTCGAGCCGCATTTCGATGCGTTACGCGCGTCGGAGCGACCGTGCGACGTCGCAGGTGGGTCTCAGCGACCCGCGCGCCAAACCATGATCTTCAGATAGTCGGCCTGCGGGAAGCCGACCGGGTGATCGATCTCGGGCGAGAGCTCGGATTCGAGCGCAAGCGCACCGCCGAGTGCGCTGCCGACGGTTCGGCGAAACGCGACGCGCTCGACTCGGCTCGTACAGCACACCGCGATGATCGCGCCGCCCGGCTTTACCCGCGCCTTCGCGGCGGCGTACAGCTTGCGATACGCGGCGAGCACGCCGGGAACCTGGTCGATCCGGCTCGTCATCGCGGGCGGGTCGACGATGATCAGGTCGAACGTCTCGGCCGGATCGAGGGCGGCGAGGTAGCCGAACGCATCGGCTTCGACGTAGCGGTGGCGCGCCCGATCGCCCGCGTGATGCTCGGCGGCAAACGCGAGAGCGCGCGCGGACTGATCGACCTCGACGATCTCGGCCGCACCGGCGGCTTCCGCGGCCCGGCCGACCATGCCGGTGTACGAAAACAAGTTCAGCACGCGCGCGCCGGCCAGCGACGCTGCGGCAACCGCTCGACGCAGCCCTCGCAGATCGAGATACGCCCCGGTCTTGTGACCGGCGACCAGGTCGACCGCAAAATCGAGATCGTCTTCGCGGAACGTCGCGATGTCCGGCGGCGCGCCGCGGATCGTGCGTGCGGGTAGCGCATCGGCGTGGCGCCGTCGAGCCGGGCGAACGACGACGTTGCGCGCGGGCCCGACGATCGCCGACGGTACGGATGCGAAGTAGAGCGCGGTGTAGCGGGCGAGGGCATCGGCGCCCGCGCTGTAGCTCGCGACGATGATCGTGTCGCCGAAACGATCCGCGACCACCGCGGGAACGCCGTCGCTCTCGCCGTTGAGCAGGCGTAAGCCGGTCGTGTGCTCGGCGAGCTGCGAGCGCTTGGCGACCGCGGCGGCGATCGTCGCGCGCAGCCACGCTGCATCGGGCGGTGCGCTACCACGGCGCAACACGCGGATCGCGATCGCACCGTCGGCCTCGTATAGACCGTGGCCGACCACCGCGTTGTCACCGCCGACCAGGCGCAGCCATTGGCCATCGCGAAACACGGTCGCTGCGGTCGACAGCTGATCGCGAAAGATCCACGGATGGCCGCGCGCGATGATCGCGAGCGCGTCCTTGCGCAGCTGATAGCGGCGCGCGTTAAAACGACCTCGGGGACGGCGACGAGATCAGCGCGGCCGGCGGCGATCGTCGCATCGAGTGCGGCGAGCGGCGTGCGCGCGAGTGCCACTGCGGTCGGAAAGCCGAGCTCGTTGCGGATGCGATCGCTGAGCTCGAGGGTCGCGCGATCGTCGTGCGCCGCGATCCACGCCAAGTCGGCGCCCGCCCGCCGCAGCTGCGCGATGTGGCCCTGGACGACCGGATGCTCGCGCACGACCGCGGCGATCGCACCGGGGTAGCTCGCTCGCACCGCCTGGATCGTCGCCGGGAGGAGCTCGACATCGAGCGGATCACGCCCGGGATCGAGCACGACGAGATCGCAATCGGGCACGGCTCGCTCGGGCGCTTCGCGGGTCGCCGGGACTCTCAGCGCGGCCAGGCTGCCGGCCATGCGGATCGCGGCCACCGCCTTCGCATCGCGAACATCGACGAGCGAGATCGCGGCGTCGCGCGCGTGAGCGACCGCATTCGGCGGCGCCGAGATTCCATCCGGCGCATGGATGATCCGCCCTCGCGTGTGCAGCCGGGCCAGGACCAGCGGGCACGCGGTCGGCGCCGGTGCCGGGCCAGTGCCCCCCGCCG
>CAZDGY010000641.1:0-4350 GCA_964504685.1 uncultured Kofleriaceae bacterium
CCGGGACCTACGTCGGCGCATCGCCGTGCACCTACGAGGTCGCGCTCAAGCCGACCGCCACGCAGGGCTCGCCGCGGGCCGAAGAACCGGCGTGTGGGCTCGCGACCGCGGGCTGCGGTCTGGCGATCGGCGAGATCGCCCGCCCGGACGATCCACCCGAGACCGCGACGTACCCGATCGGCGGCGCGTGCATCGACGGCGACAACCTCGCGGTCGATGTCGATGGTGACGGCAAGCTCGAAGCGTTCCCGCTCGCCGGGGTGCTCGACGGCGTTCGCGCGCCCGCGTCCGAGTGGAGCGTGACGCCGACCGCGACGCCGACATGCACGCCGAAGTTTCAGCTCTACGACGTCAAGCTGACCGCGGAGGCGGACCCGAAGTCGACCGTGACGCTCGATGTCCTCGGCGTCGTCGATGTCGATGGCGACGGCCGGCGCGAGGTCGTGCTCGCGCTGCGGTTCCCGACGGTGCGGACGATCGTCGTCTACACCGCGACCCAGTCGGCGCAGCGGCTCGAGCTCGCCGGCGAGGGCAACTCGTTCGGACGCTGAGCGCCGGGCCGGTGAACCCTCGCTGCGCCGGACAGCCGCGCGATCGATCGGCCTCGGGGCGCCAACGCCGTTCGCGATCTGGCTCACAGCTCGCGGAGCGGGACCTACATCGCACGCCCATCGATCCGGGCACGTCCGGGCACCGTCGGTGGGGAGTTGGCTCGGCATGTCACTCGCACTAGCATCGGGTAATGGAAACGCGCCGGCTCGCCGACTTTGCCCTGCTCGCGGTGCTCGCGGCTTGCGCGAAGCCCCCGACCGGCACCGAGCTGAAGTTTCACGCGCCCGGGATCGGCGGCACCCTCACGGTGGTGCTCGTCGATCCGACTGCGTCGATGCCGCTGCACCAGCGGACGTCGCCGGCGACGCTCACCGACAGCGACGTCGTCTACTACAAGCAGGCGGTGATGGCCGGGACGTTCGACCAGTCGTTCGCCGATCTCGACAACGCGGTGATCGAGCTCGGCTCCGAGCCGGGAGCCGGCACCGCGCATTACGTCGCGTTCGCGATCGTCGGGCCGCTGTCCGCACCGACCGCGATCGGCACGTTCGTCGATAGCACCGGCGCGCCCGCGGCGATCGAATTGCCGCCGGCGGATAGCGGTAAGACCGAACAGTTCGGGATCACTCTCGAGCCGGTTGCGCCGCCGAACACCGACGGCTCGATCGGCCAGGGCGAGTACGAGCTCGTGACGTGCGCGCAGGCCACCACGCCGAGCGGCTTCGTCTGGCACCGGATGGCGAGCGGTGAGCTCCGCGTGTTGTTGTCTGATGACGGCGACGCATTGATGCGGGCGCTCGATCTCGATTGCGACGGCGACAACGCCGACGCCGCGGTCGCGCCCGATTGCGACGATACCCGCGCGAGCTTCTACGCGGGTGCGGTCGAGACCTGCGATGGTCAAGACACGAACTGCGACGGCCAACTGTTGCCGGTCGCAACTGCGTGCACGGTCGCCAATGACCCGGCGTGCCCGACGGGCGTCCAATACTGCAACGACGTCGCGAACGGCGCGCCGGGGAGCTGTCTGCCCGCAGCATCCTGTGCCCAGAACGACGCGTTCGCGTGCGACATCGTCGACCAGAGCTCGAACTCGATCTACTCGCCGTGCGCGGACAATGTTGCCCAACTGGATGTTTCCGACCTCGTGTGCTCGGTCACGCCGTGCGTCATCAGCGTCGCGCGATCGGCCGACGGCTGGCGGACCAGCTTGGCGACGAGCGAACCGGGCGCGGGCGCCCTGCCACTCCCCGTCATCACCGTGACGACCGACAGTTTCTGGATCGAGGTGACGTTGACCGGCACGTTCAGCGGCACCACCTCGATGGACCTCGGTGAAGTCGACCTCGCCGTCGTGCGGCAGGGCATGCCGATCACGAACATCGGAGTGGCGCTCGACACCGGCGAGCAAGGCCAGTGCGCGCCGGTGCCCACCGAGATGTCGTGCTCGCAGACGACTCACTAGCGCGTCCGAAGTGCGTGCTACGTTCAGCGCGTGCGTGACGATATCGGTCAGGTGCTGTGGCTTGGATTCGCAGGCACCACGGTCCCGCCGCCGCTGCGCGAGCGCCTCGAGGCCGGTCGCGCGGGTGCGACGATCCTGTTCAAGCGCAACCTGCGCTTCTCGGTGCCGACCGGCGCCGGCGTCGCGCAAGAGATCTGCGATCTCGACGCGCTCACCGAGCTGACCGCCGATCTACATCGCGCCGCGCCGGATGGAACGCCGGCGCTCGTCGCGATCGATCAGGAGGGCGGCGTGGTGCAACGCATCCGCGCTCCGGCGACGCAGTGGCCGCCGATGATGGCGCATGACGGTTTGCCCGCCGGCGACGACGAGGCGACCGCCGAACGCGTCGGCCACGCGCTCGGCAGCGAGCTGCGCGTGCTCGGCATCGACATCGACTTCGCCCCGGTGCTCGACGTCCACACGAACCCGGCGAACCCGATCATCGGCGATCGCGCGTTCGGCAAGGCTGCCGAGGCGGTGGCGCGGCGCGCGCTCGCGTTCGCGCGCGGGTTGGCGGCGGCGGGCGTCGTCGCGTGCGGCAAACACTTCCCCGGCCACGGCGACACCGACACCGACTCGCACCTCGAGCTGCCGCGCATCGACCACGCGTGGGATCGACTCGAGCAAGTCGAGCTGTTGCCATTTCGGCGTGCGGCGGCCGCCGGCTTGCCGATGCTGATGACCGCTCACGTCGTGTTCGCCGCGCTCGATCCGGATCGACCGGCGACGTTGAGCGAGCGCGTGATCACCGGATTGCTCCGCGATCGGATCGGCTATCGCGGCGTGATCGTGTCCGACGACCTCGACATGAAGGCGATCGCGTCGCACGTCGGCGCTGGTCCCGCGGCGGTGGCGGCGATTCGCGCCGGTTGCGATGCGCTGTTGTTGTGCCGCGACGAAGCGAACCAAGCTGCGGCCGAAGCAGCGCTGATCAGCGAAGCCGAGCGCGACTCGACGTTCGCAGCAAAGGTCGGAGCGGCGGCGGCACGCGTCCGCGCGATGAAACGAGCGCACGCCGACGCGCTCGCGCAGCTACCGGCTTTGGGGCGCGACGTCGTCGGCAACGTCGACTATCGCCGGCTCGCCGATCGCCTCGCCGGCCGCTAAGGCATCACGATGCGGTGCGCGCCGAGCTGCGCGTGCGTGTTCTCGTCGAGCGTTCCGTCGTGATGCGATAATACGAGCCGCTTGCCGTCGAGCTTCCAGTCGAGGCTCCAACCGGTCGTCTCGACCGACAAGCCATCGGCGCCTACGCCGCCGCTCGACGTGTACGTCGTCACGTACTCGCCGACGTCGACCGGGAACGCGCACGCCGGGGGCGCGCCACCACACAACAACAACTTCTCGTCGATCGTCTCGGTGCCGGACATTTCAGATGAATAGCCGGCCGTCGTGGCGAGGATCGCGAGGAGGTCGCCGGCGAGCTGGACCTCGTGACGCGTGCGATGGCGACCGTCGTCACCTACGCCTTGCGCGCCGCCACAACCATCGTCGGAATATTGTTCGAGCACGTACGTCTTGGCGCCGCTCGTGATCGCGACATTGCACACCGGCACGGTGGAGTGTGCGGCGGTCGTGTAGAAGTAGGTCGCGCTCGACCAACCGTCGGGCAGCGGCGCGAGCGCTTCCGCGACCGGATTGCCCGCCGGCTTGGACTTCGCGATCTCGCCACAGGACGCGACAGCGTCTTCCTTGCAGCCTTTTTCGATCGCGATGCACCCACCGAACGGCGGGGCGGGGCGCGCGAGGTAGGTCTTGCAGTAGTCCGCGATCGACGCGAAGTCCGGAAGTGGCACGAGCTGGAGATCGAGATCCGGTGGCGGCGCGGCGTCGAGCGAGCCGATGGCGACTTCGGGTGCTTCGTGGCGAGGGGTCGCGCCGGGCGGCGGCGTGCCCCACACCTGCAGCTCGGACACGCACAGCTCGCGCCAATTCTTTTTCGTACCCGCGACGACGTCGGTAATCTCGATCTTGAAGTCGCCGCCCGGCCCGTCGATCGCGATGTCTTGCAGCCCGCGGTTATCGGGATCGAGCGGGTGGACGCCTAGATCTCCGTCGACGCCAAGCCGCGCGACGTGCACCGAGCGGATCCGGTAGTTCATCGTGTAGTAGTCGTCTTTGCCGTGGAATGTCGCGAACCCCGCGGTCAGCCGGATCTTCGACACGTGCGCCTCGCGAGGCACGCGGAACTCGATCCAGGCGGTCTTGAGATCGCCCGTCCTCGAGTTCCACGCGGTATCGAGCTTGCCGTCGACGAGATCGGTCGGGAAGATCGTGTTGTTCGCGACCAC
>CAZDGY010000642.1:0-4341 GCA_964504685.1 uncultured Kofleriaceae bacterium
CAACCCGTAGCGCGTCATCGCGTAGAGGAATGCGCCCGAGCCAGCGCTTGCACCGAGGTCGCAGCCGGTACCGCGAGGTACCGCTAGACGCTGCGGGCGATGACGCGACCGGTCTGCGTCAGCTCGAGCCCGACGATCGCGTCGTTCGCGTGCCACGTGTTCAGCACGTTGACCGCGCGGCCTTCATCGTCGAACAGGTTCTGCAAGTCGGTGATCGCGCGCTGCAGATCCGTCGGCGTCATCCCGAGCTCGGACGTCGATCGCATGCCGCTCGATTCGAGAGCCTTGAGCAGCCGGCGCGCTTCCGAGGTCACGCTGCTAGCGTACGCAGCGTCGGTGACGGCTTTGTCGCCGCGTTGTGTCGGCTAGCGGGCGAGCAAGTACACGCGCTCGCTCGGATGCTCGACGTCGGGATACGGCTGGCGATCGAGGCGCGCGACGATCGCGAAGCCGGTGTAGTGCGATCGCCGAAACCCGTGATACGACAGCGCCATGATCACTGGCGCCCACGTCATCATCTACAGCAAGGACGCGAACAGCGATAAGGACTTCATCCGCGATGTCCTCGGCTTCGCGAACGTCGATGTCGGCGGAGGCTGGCTGATCTTCGCGTTGCCACCGGCCGAGGTCGCGGTTCATCCCGGCGAGGACAACGATCGTCACGAGCTCTACCTGATGTGCGACGACGTTCACGCGTTCATCGCCGAGATGACGGCCAAGCAGGTCGAATGTGGGCCGGTCCACGAAGAGCGCTGGGGCTCGTTGACGTTCATCACGTTGCCCTGCGGTGGCCGCGTTGGCGTCTACCAACCGAAGCATGCGTCGCCGCAGCACAAGGCGACCGCACCGCGCAAGGCCGCGAACAAGCCCGCAAAGAAGTCGGCGAAGAAGCCGGCGAAGAAGCCCGCGCGCGGTAAAGCCAAGAAGCCAGCTCGTCGGCGTTAACCGCCGCGGTGTATCCTCGATGCCGGGATGGCGAGCATCGACGACGCACCTGCGACGGTCGTCGAAAGAGCAGGCGCCCCCGAGCGTGGACCGCGCTCTGATCCCGACGCGTTGCCGCGTGGCACGACGATCGGCCGCTACGTCGTCATCGACCGGATCGGCGCCGGCGGAATGGGCGCGGTGTATTCGGCCTACGACGCCGCACTGCATCGCCGGGTCGCGCTGAAGTTGCTGCGATCGCCGGGAATCGAGCAAGAGCGTTTGCTCGCGGAAGCGCGCACGATGGCGCAGCTCGCGCATCCCGCGATCGTCGCGGTCCACGATGTCGGCGAGTTCGAAGGCCAAGTCTTCATCGCGATGGAGCTGGTCGAAGGTGCGACCCTGCGCCGCTGGCAAGCGAAGCATCGCCCGTGGCGAGAGCTCGTGGGACTGTATGCGACGATCGCCGACGCGCTCGTCTACGCGCACGAACGCGGCGTCATCCATCGCGACTTCAAGCCGGACAACGTGATCGTGGATCCGGGCGATCGCCCGCGCGTAACCGACTTCGGGCTGGCGAAGATCGATCCGAACGCGGATCCGAGCCCGGCGTCATCGCTGATCACGAAGCACACGATCAGCGGGACAGGCGCGGGAACGCCCGGCTACATGTCGCCCGAGCAGCGCATGGGCGATCCGACCGACGCGAGCACCGATCAATACGCGTTCTGCGTATCGCTGTTCGAGGCCCTGTATGGCTGGCTGCCCGTCGACCACGACGGCAGTGAACGCGCCGACCTGCCGCGCGAGCTGGTCGCTGCGATCAGGCGAGGGATGGCTGACACGCCAGCGCAGCGCTGGCCCTCGATGCGCGAGCTCGCCGCCGTGCTCGCGCCAGCGAAGCGATCAGCCCGCTGGCCGTGGCTGGTCGGCGCCGCTGTGGTGGTGGCAGCAGCTGCGGTCAGCTTCGTGCTGTTGCGCAAGCCCACCGCTTCGAGCTGCGGCGGGCAGAGCGCGATCGATTCGGCCTGGGGCAGCAGCCGGCGCGATGAAGTGCGCGCCGGTTTCGCGGCGGCGGCGCCAGACATCTCGGCGGTGCCGGTGATCACAGCGCTCGACACGTGGAGCGATCGCTGGCGCGAGATGTCGGTGGGATCATGTCATGCGACCGAGGCGGGCGCTCAGTCGCAACAGCTCGGTGACTTACGCGCTGGCTGTCTCGCGCACAAGCTCGATGAGGTCGAGGCGCTCGTTCGCGTGATCGCGAAGCCGGATCGCCAAGTTGCGCTCCATGCGGGTCGTGCCAGTTTGCCGGAGCTTGCGGCGTGCGCCGATGCCGCGGGTCTGATCGGCCGGCCGGACCTGCCGGCGGATCCGGTCAAGCGCTTCGGGATTGCGCAGCTCGAAGCCCAGCTCGATGATGCGTTGGCGCTCTATCGCGTCGGGAAGTTCGAGACCGCGCTCGACATGGCGCGCCCGGTCGTCGTACAGGCCGAACGGATCGGCTACCTACCACTCCTCGGCAAGGCGCACGGCATGATCGCGAGGCTCGAGTTCTCGCGCAGCGTGGATTTCGACACCTCGGAGTCGGCGTCGATGTTGGCGTTGGCCGAACAGCCGTGGCGCCACGACGAGTCCATGGGGGTCGAATGGGTCAACCTCGTATGGATCGTCGGCGAAGTTCGGCATCGGCCGAAAGAAGCGATCGCAATGGCACAGCTCGCGCAAGCGGAGGCCGATCGCGCCGGCAGCCAGTCCTTGCAGGCGGTGCTGACGTTCCGCATCGGCGTGATGCGCGAAAATCTGAAGCAATGGGACCAAGCGCAGGCGTCTTTCGAGCGCTCGCTCGCGCTGTCCGTGGCGATCCACGACCAAGGAGGCGTCGTGGCCGCGTTGTGTCGCGAAGCGGCGGTCGCGACCTCGCGCGGCGATGTCGCTAGGTCGCTCGAGCTCACCGCTCAAGCGCTCGTCGAGGCGGACAAGCTCGACGAGCCTGCTCGCGATGACCATGCGATCGCGCTGCAGAATGCGGGCGATCGCTACGTCGAGCTCGGTCGGCTCGCGGAGGGGGTCGCGGCATTGCGCAAGGGGCTCGCCGTGGCAGGCGACCCACGCGATTTTCCGGACGCCGTCACCTCGCTTCGCCTCGATCTCGGTGAGGCACTGCGCCGCCAGGGTGATCTGGCCGCCGCTGAGAGCGAGACCCGCGAAGCGTTGGCGATCGTCGATCGCTATCTCGACCCGAACGGCGTGACCGCGGTGAAGCTGTTGTCGAACCTCGGGACGGTTCAACGCCAGCGCGGCGAGTACCGCGATGCGGAGGCTTCGATTCGGCGCGCCCTCACTACCCTCCGCGCCGTGCCGAAGGACGCGCCCAACGCCGATGACTACATGGGCGAGACAACGATGTTGTACAAGCTGTCGCAGATCCAGCTCGCCGCTGGTGACAGTGCGAGCGCGGTGGCGTCGGCCGAACAAGCACTCGAAGTCGGTCAGCGCGAGGTGATCGACTCCTACTTTTACGGCGTCGTCCGCCACGCGCTCGCGCTCGCGCTGTGGGCGAACGGTCAGCACGACCGGGCGCGGAAGACGATGCACCAAGCGGCGCTCGACTATCACTTGGCCAACGATGCCTCGGACCAAGCGGAGACCGAGCGCTGGCTGCGAGACGCGCACTGATGGCGGATCCCGAAGACATCCCAGCGACCGTCGCTGCAAAGTCTGGCGCGAGACCGCGCGCAGATCCGAGCGCACTGCCGCGCGGCACGACGATCGGCCGCTACGTCGTGATCGATAAGGTCGGAGAGGGCGGGATGGGCGCGGTGTACTCCTGCTACGACGCCGCGCTGCATCGCCGGGTCGCGCTGAAGTTGGTGCGATCGCCGGGACGGGTCGACCAAGATCGCCTGCTCGCCGAGGCGCGGACGATGGCGCAGCTCGCACATCCCGCGATCATGACCGTCCACGACGTCGGCGAATTCGAGACCCAGGTGTTCCTCGCGATGGAGCTCGTCGACGGGGCGACGCTGCGCCGCTGGCAGGCAAAGCAAACGGCGTGGCAACGGATCGTCGAGATCTACGCGATCGTCGCCGACGCACTGGCCTACGCGCACGATCGCGGGGTCATTCACCGTGACTTCAAGCCAGACAACGTGATCGTCGACGCTGGCGATCGCCCGCGGGTGACCGACTTCGGGCTCGCCAAGGTCGATCCCGACGCGGATCCGAGCCCGGCGTCGTCGCTGATCACGAAGCACACGATCAGCGGCACCGGCGCCGGCACGCCGGGCTACATGTCGCCCGAGCAGCAGAAGGGCGAGCCGACCGACGCGAGCACGGATCAGTACGCGTTTTGCGTGTCGCTGTTCGAAGCGCTGTACGGCGGCTTGCCGCCCGATCACGATGTCGGCGAGCGGA
>CAZDGY010000643.1:0-4340 GCA_964504685.1 uncultured Kofleriaceae bacterium
GCAGAACGGCTTCCTCTACAAGAAGATGGAGACGATGGCCACGACCGATGGCCTGACCGGGTTGACGAACCACCGCACGTTCCAGCAGCGGTTCGAAGACATGCTGCAGCGCGCGCAACGCCACAACCACAAGGTCGCGCTCCTGCTGTGCGACGTCGACCACTTCAAGAAGGTCAACGACAACTACGGCCATCCGATCGGCGACGAGGTCCTGCGTCGGGTCGCGAAGGTGCTCGCCGACGTACCGCGCAAGATCGATATCCCCGCGCGCTACGGCGGCGAGGAGTTCGCGGTGCTGCTCGACAACGTCGACGTCGTGCAAGCCAAGGCGGTCGCCGAACGCATTCGCATCGAGATCGAGCGGCTCGTGGTCGAGAGCGACAAAGGGCCGCTATCGGTCACCGAGTCGATCGGCGTCGCTGCGTTTCCCGAGGACGGTCGCGATCGCGCGGTGCTGATCGAGCGCGCCGACCTGGCGCTCTATCACGCGAAACACACCGGTCGTAATCGCGTGGTCACGTGGAGCGAGTGCCAAGCGGCGAAGGCGAAGAAGGCCGGCTGACCCGTCTTGCGCCAGCCGGCCGACGCGTGATGGAGTCGCGCGATGGTTGCTGGACCGCCCTGCCCGAATTGCGGACAACCGTTGCGTTGGGTGCCGGAATGGAATGCGTGGGGCTGTGACCGCTGTCGGGTGACGTTCCCGCCGCAAGCGTTTCAGCCGATGGGCTCGCAACCGATCGCGAATGCCGCGCGCGCTCCGGGCGCGGGTGGATCGAAGAAGGGGCTGCTCGTCGTCGGCGGAGTCGGCGTCGTCGCGGTGATCGTGATCGCGGTCGCGGTGTCGCGCCACGGCGGCGGCGGCGGGCTGAGCTCGGCCAAGGATGTCTTCCAAGCCGCGATCGATCGCGCGACCAAGGGCGATGTCGACGGACTCGTCGAGCTTGCCGGAGTCGACACGCTCGTCGGCGAGGT
The DNA here is from genome assembly GCA_964504685.1 of uncultured Kofleriaceae bacterium. GTDB lineage: Bacteria > Myxococcota_A > Polyangia > Haliangiales > Haliangiaceae > JABFXX01. The sequence continues at coordinate 973 of CAZDGY010000643.1, forward strand.
CACGTGCGACGACAAGGACAAAGGCCCCGACTCGATGCGCAAGGCGATGCTCGAGCGAGCGACCGAGGAAATGGCTGGATACGCCAAGGCGTGGAAGGGCGTCGGCGGCAGCGTCGAGTCGCTCGATCCGAAGGGCAAGCCGGACGTGATGACCGCCGGGCAAGCGCACGATGGCTGCACGACGAAGCACGACGTCACGACCCAAGACTACAAAGTGAAGGTCAAGGTAAACGACGCCGTGACCACGCTGCGCTTCAGCTCGATCGAGATCGGCGGCAAGTTCTACCTCGCGGACATGCCGGAAGAAGCGCCGGCGTCAACCGGCCAGCTCGACGCGATGCGCGACGCGATGTGCTCGTGCCAAGACAAAGCGTGCGCCCACAAGGTCGACAAGGAATACGCCGAGCTCGTCGACAAGGTCCAAGCCGATGTCAAATCCGGCAAGATTCCGGGCAGTGCAGTCATGAAGACGGCCGAAGCGATCGCCGACTGCAGGTCGAAGGCGGCCGGCGCACGCTGAGCTTGCTACCGACAGCGGCGCTCGCAAACGCGGCGGCCATGATCCCAGAAGCATTCAGTGCGACACGGCCGTGACTCTACGAAGCAGCTCGTGAGCGTAGACGCGAGCAGCGCGGCAACGACGATTATCTTGGTGAGTTTCATCGAAAGTCTCCTCTGGGCGGCTCGGTCCATAGACCTCGCCAGCGGCGGGGCAGTTAAACGATAAAATGAAAAAGGCCGGCTAGGCCGGCCAGTTTCAAGCTCCAAGAAAGACAGCGACTACTTGTGGTTGTTGACCCACTCGGCGGCCTTGTCGAGCTGCACCTTCGCGGCGGCGATCGCTTCCTTGGCTTCCTTGCCGTGGCCGCCTTCGTCCTTCCAGATCGCCTCGTTCGCTTCTTGCGACTTCGTGATGAAGCGGTCCGCGTCGTTGAGCGCCTCGCGCGCCTTCTGGAGGTTCGGGTGACCCTTCAGCGGGCCGGCGGCGACGTAGCCGATCGGCAGAGCGACGGCAGCGGTGAGCAGGACGGTCATGATCGTAGAGCGCATGCGTTCTCCTAAGTAGGTTTGGAAATCTCGATCAGAGATTCTCGGTGTGCAGCGAACGTGCCGGCGGCTCGCAGGAATAGCAAGCAGTTGACCGAACTACGGCGAGGCCGCGTGACACGGCGGGGCAGAACGTCCCGAAGATCGCGCATCGCTCCCGGCGTCGTCATATGATGCGAGACGGTGACACTCGCCGAGGTTGGCTCGACCGCGAGCAACTACGAGATCCTCGCCAAGCTGGCGACGGGTGGGATGGCGGAGCTGTACCTCGCGCGCGCGGCCAATACCGCAGGTGTGACCCGCTACGTCGTGTTGAAGCGGGTGCTGCGCGAGCGCGCGGCCGACGCGAACTTCGTGCGGATGTTCCTCGACGAGGCGCGGCTCGCTGCGCAGCTACAGCATCCGAACATCGCGCAGGTCTACGACATCGGAAAGCTCGGCGACTCGTACTTCTTCACGATGGAATACGTGCATGGCGAGACCGTGCGCGCGCTGCTGCATCGTTCACATGCGCTGCGCAAACCGATCCCGATCGCGTGCGTGCTGACGATCGTCGCCGGCGCTGCGGCTGGGTTGCAACACGCGCACGAGCGGATCGGGCTCGATGGTCGTCCGCTCGGCATCGTCCATCGCGATGTCTCGCCGTCCAACCTAATGGTGAGCTACGAGGGTCACGTCAAGGTCGTCGACTTCGGCGTCGCGAAAGCCGAGCACCGCGATGTCGAGACGCGATCGGGCGCGGTCAAAGGCAAGATCGGGTACATGTCGCCCGAGCAGTGCCGCGGCGCGCCGCTCGACCGCCGCAGCGATCTGTTCTCGCTCGGCATCGTGATGTGGGAGATGTTGACGAGCGAGCGCCGGTTCAAGCGCGGCAGCGACTTCGAGAACATGGCGGCGATCGTCAACGAAGAGTCGCCGCTCGTGTCGTCGCGGCGCAGCGAAGTGCCGCCGGAGCTCGATGCGATCGCCCGGCGCTTGCTCGATCGCGATCCAGCGACGCGTTACCAGACCAGCGACGAGCTGCTCGAGGATCTCGAGCGAGTCGCGGTGCAAACCGGTTCGGTGCTCTCGGTCGCGAGCCTCGGTCGGTTCATCCGCGAGCTGTTCGGGCAACGGCCCGAACCGTGGGTCGAGATGCAGAGCCGCGAGGTTCATCCCGAAGTCTACACGGTGACGAGCGAGCCGATTCCGGCCGACGTCTTGCCGCCTGCGATCGATACGATCGATCGCGGTCTGCGCGCGGTGCCTGATCTGTCGCGCACGCCGGAGCATTCCGGCGCATCCGATCTCGAGCCGCCGGGGGCGCGAGCAATGCCGCTGCGCGCTCCTACGCTGACCCCGCTGCCACTGACCTTGCCGATGATTCCGGTCGCGCCGGTCGTCGCGCCCGCCGTGCCGACCGCGCCGATGCCGATGGCGAGCTCGGGACCGACGCCGTCTGGCGTAGCCGGGGTGTATCCGTTACCGCAGTCGTATCCGGTCGTGACCGCAGCGATGGTCGGATCGGGTCGGATGCTCGCCGAACCGACGCCGGCGCCGGGCAGGCGAGTGCCACGCGTCGTGTGGATCCTCGGGCCCGCGATCGTGCTCGGGATCATCGTCGGCGTCGCGATTTCGATGCGCGGCGCCGATAGTCGGCCCGAGACCGCGCGCGTTACGGTGACGACGCCCCCGCCGGGAGTCGAGCCGCCGCCGGCCGTGACCGTCGATGCCGCTGTCGTCGCGGCGGTCGCCATCGATGCGGCCACCGTCGCAGCTGCGACGCCACCGCCGACCGACGCGGCAGTCGCGCCAGAGCCGATCGACGCAGCGGTCACGCCAGAGCCGAACGATGCCGCGGTCGAGCCCGTCGCGGTCGATGCCGGGGTCACAGTAAAACCGCACTTCGTGCCGCCACCGCCGCATCTGTCACCGGGTCAGGAGCTGCTCAAGCAACTCCACGACGGCAAGTACGATGCGGTCGTGACGAGCTGCGCGGGCAGCGCGGCGCTCGTCGCGCAGAACGCGGGGACATGCGCGCTCGGGGCTTGCCACGTTCACGACGCGGATCACGCGCGTGCGTGGCTCGCAGCGACCGGTAGCAAACACGCTGCGATCGCGAGTGCATGCAAGGGACTCGGCGTCGAGCTCGAGCCCGACTGCAAAGCCGATCCGATGGCGTGCCCGCACTAAGTCGTCACGGCGGCCACGGGGTCAGAGGCGGCGAGATCGACGCGCTGCTGACGATCGGCGACGGACACACGATCGCGATGTAGCCGGAGCCGCCGCCGCCACCGCCGCCGCCGTTCGCGCCGAGCTGGCCGGTGATCGTGACGTTCGGC
>CAZDGY010000644.1:0-4314 GCA_964504685.1 uncultured Kofleriaceae bacterium
GATCGTGACCGACCCGCCGGGGACGAGCACGCCGTCCTGGTTGTCTTTGAAGTCAGCGCCGAACGTCAGCGTCGCGCCGCGTGAGTCAGTCGGCGCTGCGCACACCGCGGGCGCCGGCCAGATCGTCCAGTCGTTGTCGGCGTCGAGCGCGTAGTTGCTGAGGTCCGCCGAGTTGCGGTTGTGATCGAACAGCCGGCCGCCGCCGGTCAGCAGCAGATACGGAATCGCGATCAGCGTCTGGTTCGCGGTCGTCGGGCCGGGCACGCCGGCGTCGAGCGTGATCGCGTACTTCACGAACCCCGGCGTTGCGCCATCGGGGTCGGCGGCGCCGCCTGCGGTCGCCCAGCTGCCGTCCGCGGTCTGATAGAGCAGCGCCGGCGCGAGGCCCTGCGACGCCGCGGACGTCGAGATCTCGATCTCGGCGACGAACGCCCAGCTCGCGCCGTCGGTCTCGAAGTCCCCGCTGCCCGCGCCTTGTTGCACGCGCTCGAGCTGGCGCAGCACGACGTTACAGCCGCGATCCGCGACGTCGTTACCGCCGGAGACATCGAGCAGCGGCGCCGGCGCCGAAACGGCGGTGGGCGCGGGATCGGTACAGGCGGCGAGCGCGACGAGGCAGGCGAGCGATTTCACGTCCGCCGACCTCGCACGTCACGTGCCAGAACGCCCCCTTGCGGAATCGACCGGTTGGGCCGGCCGGCGCGTACGAGCGCTGCCGAACGCAACATCGGCGGTGGCGGTTCTGCTACAAGAGGCGCCCACAAGGAGACCACGATGGGACGCGGAGACAATCGTCGGACCTGGAAGATGCGGCGCAAGAAGCGCCAGACCAAGCTGAAGGCGCGGACGAAGCGGCACATCGCCGTGGGCAAAGCCGCGAAGAAGCCGCCCGAAAAGAAAAAGAAGGGCTAGCGCTCCACCACGCGGCCGACGGCTCGCGAGGCCGCGCCGTCCGGGCTACGCTGCGCGCAGTGACGCCGGAACAGACTCGCTGCGTGATGACGCAGATCGTGATGCCGATGCACACCAACGGTGCGGCCGGCGTCATGTTCGGCGGGATCATGATGCAGTGGATCGACGTGTGCGCCGCGATCTCCGCGATGCGCCATGCGAGCGGGCAAGTGCTGACTGCCTCGATCGATCGGCTCGACTTCATGTCGCCGGTACGCGTCGGCGAGGTCGTCGTGCTGCAGGCGCAGGTCAACTACACGTCGAAGACTTCGATGGAGGTCGGCTGTCGGGTCGAGACCGAGGACATGCGGACCTCGACCCGGCGCTACGTCACCAAAGCGTACTTGACGTTCGTCGCGACCGACGACGCCGGCCGGCCGCGCAAGATCCCAGCGATCACGCTCGCGAGCGATGAGGACCGTCGGCGTCACAGCGAGGCGGAGCACCGCCGGCACGAGCGCCTGCGCGCTGCCGGTCGGGTCGGAGACGCGCCATGAACGTCGATCGAAGTGACTGGGGCCGACTGCGGCTGACCGGCGGCGATCGCCAGCGGTTCTTGCAGGGCTTGACGACGATCAATGTCGACGCGCTCACCGACGGCGGCCACGGCTGGGGTGCGATCCTGTCGCCGAAGGGCCGCGTGCTCGCCGTGATCGATATCGCGCGCCAAGCCGACGCGTTCGTCGTGACGTGCGAGCCCGCGATCGCGGACAAGACGCGGACGCTGCTCGAGCGCTACGCGGTGATGGACGAGGTCGAGTTCGAGCCGCTCGTCGGTCCAGCGCACCAGGTGTGGACTGACGCCGCGTCGGTGTGGACCGCGCCGATCGTCGCGGCCGCCGGAGACGGCGCACTCGCCGATCACGACGCCGCGATCGAGCGGCTGCGCATCCACGCCGGGTTCATGCGCTACGGCGTCGATGTCGACGACGATCATTTTCCGTTCGAGACGCCACTGGTCGGCTTTCTCGACTACGGCAAGGGCTGCTACGTCGGTCAAGAGCCGGTGTTTCGCGTCCACGCGCAAGGCAATGCGGCGCGCACGCTGCGCGGTTTCGCGATCGAAGGCACCGGCGCGATCGCAGCGGGCGCGCCGATCAAGCACGCGACGCGCGACAACGCCGGCGTCGTGACGTCTGCGATCGGCGACGGCGAACGCACGATCGCGCTCGGCTACCTGCATCGCACGTGCTGGGACGTCGGCGGCGCGGTCGAGATCGACGGGCGGCCTGCGATCGTCCAGGCGCTGCCGTGGTGAGAGTGGCGTTGCTGGCGTTGCTCGCCGGCTGCAGCTACCTGACGAGCAGCTTCGTCGACAACGATTTCTCCGGCGACTCGTATCCGATCGCGGTCGACACCTCGAGCGGCGCGTTGATGATCGGCGTGCGCACCGATGGCGCGGCGGATCGCATCGGCGTGCTCGACGTGCTGTCGCCGATCACGGTGTTCGACAACGGCATCGACGCGACCCCGTCGATCTCGAACCCCGATCGCGTAACGCTGCTCGGCGAGGATGACTCGGGTGCGCTCACCGTCGCGCGCGCGTCGCTCGCGCAGCCGCAGGTCGTCGCGCTGCATCCATGCGCCGCCGATGATTGCGTGGTCGGCACGCCGTCCGCGCCGGTCGAGTTCAGCGCGCTGATCGGCGATGTCGCGTTCGGTGGCGATGCGTTGCGCCTGCACTTGTCGGAGAGCCAGATCTTCATCCTGCCGGATATCGCCGGCGACTCCGAGCACCGCTCGTACGCGTGCGACGGCGTGTTCGGCGGCGACTCGAGCACGACGCCGTTCCGCGGCGGCGGCACGCTCCTGCTCGGCGGCACCGAGGTCGACTTCACGAACTGGCGAATCACGATCGACGCCTGTCTGTCGCCGAGTCCGGAGGCGCCGCTGCAGAGCGAGCGCGGCACTGACGTGCTGCTCGTCGCGTCGACCGCGCTCGGCGTGTCGCTGCTCGATGAATCGGCGTACGCGCGTTACCTCCAGGGCCATCCGACCGCGCCCACGCTCGACACGCTGCCGATGGACTCGGTCAACTTGCCGTCTGGTCCGGTGACCGGACATCGCACGTCGATCGCCACGCTCGCGCTGGTCGCGAACTCGTCGAGCGAGCCGCGCTCACCGTGCCGCCAGGTCTACGCGCATCATCTCCTCGAAGTGCGCGACTGCGAGAGCGGCGACGACTGCCCGTGCACGGTCAACGACCCCGACGACAACCACCACTTCTGCACCGTGCCCGCGATCACCGAGATCGGTCCGGCCGCCGGCATCGATTTCCTGATCGTCCCGGATGACGATCCGACGATCCAGGCGCTGACCACCGAGCTCGAGCCCGATCAGCCGATCGTCGACGGCATCCTCGCCAATGGGGCAATTCACGACACCGATGTCGACATAGATTACCAACACGATCGCGTGCTGATGCGCTGCGCCGACCCCTCAGCGCAGACCTGCAAGATCCGGCCGGAGATCGTGCGGGCTGCCGATCGCATCGAAGTCGACGCATGTATCGGCGACACGCCCGGCCCCGTCCCGTAGCGCGACTCGCAGGCATCACAGCGACGGTGGGGGGCGTGAGGCGGTGACAGCTGGCTTTGGTCGACATGCCGCCGCCGCAGAGGTCTGCTGCCCGCGATGCTGAACGTTCGCGCCGCCATGCTCGCCATCCTCGTCGCCGGTTGTGGCGACAACCTCGCTGCACCTCCCGACGCGGACATCCCGGACGCTCCGATGGCCGACGCTGCGTTCGCCCCCGCAGCGCATTACGCGCAGCCGCAGGGCACGACGCTCGGCGGACCGACGCTGTCCGCGCCAAACGTCGTCCCGATCTTCTTCACCGGCGATAGCGACATGCAGGGCCAGATCGAGGGCTTCCTCGACGCGCTGCCCGGATCGCACTACTGGAACGCGACGACCAGCGAATACGCGGTCGGCGACATCACGATCCAACCGAGCATCGTGTCGAGCGACACGCCGCCGACCACCGACGACGCGTTGCAGGCATGGATCGTCCTGAACAGCGACGGTTTGCACGGCTGGCCCGCGAACACCCCGAACACGATCTACACCGTATTCTTGCCCGATGGCGTCGTGCTGACCGCGGGAGGCTCGATGAGCTGCAGCTCGTTCGGCGGTTATCACGACGAGACCCAGACCGGATCGGTGATCTACGCGCTGCTGCCGCGCTGCCAATCCGGGGTGCTCGGTGGGATCACGCCGGCGATCAGCCACGAGCTGGTCGAAGCCTCGACCGATCCATTTCCGGAGACGATGGGCGCGTATCAAAACACCGACGCGGCTCACGCGATCTGGGGCTTGATCCCCGGCGGCGAGCTCGGCGACATGTGCGAGTTCGTCGATAGC
>CAZDGY010000645.1:0-1915 GCA_964504685.1 uncultured Kofleriaceae bacterium
GACCGGATCGGCGACGGCACCGACGACCGGATCGGCGACGGTCCAGCATCCCACCACAGCGTCGACGCCTGCGACCGGATCGGCGAGCGCGCCTCCGCCTGTGGCGGCTCCCCCGCCGGTCAAGATGACGCCCGAGCTCGCCGCGATCAAATTCGAGCTGCTACCGAACTGGGATCGCGATGCCGCCGCGGCGGCGACGTTCTCACTCGCGGTCAAAGTTCCGAAGACCGCCGAGATGCGCACGTTCGCGTTCAACTACGGCTACGAAGATCCGAAAGCGCCGTCGGATCGCGACGAGTACAAGAAGTGGCTCGCGGACACCAAGACGCTCACCGTGACGCTCGATCGGCAACGCGGAGCGGCGTGGTACCTCGAAGGCACTGACGCCGATGGCAAGCCGGCGTTCCGCTTCCTCATCAACTACGGCGGCAAGCACCTGATCTGTTACGGCTCGCTCTACAAAGACGCCGCGAACAATCCGCTCGGCGATATTCGCGACGAGACCGTCGTGCAGGCCAAGAAGATCTGCGAGTCGCTGGCGTTGTAGCGACAGACTCACCGGGTATAGTGCCGACGAAATCGGCATGTCGTATCTGGTCCTCGCCCGCAAGTACCGCCCGACCTCGTTCGTCGAGGTCGTCGGGCAAGACCATGTCACGCGCACGCTGCGCAACGCGTTCGCGACCGATCGCGTACACCATGCGTTGCTGTTCACCGGTCCGCGCGGCTGCGGCAAGACCACGCTCGCCCGGATCGTCGGCAAGGCGCTCAACTGCGAGCGCGGTCCTGCGCACGGCACGGCCGATCCGTGCGGCGAATGCAGCGCGTGCCTCACGATCGCGAACGGCAGCGCGGTTGACTACTTGGAGATGGACGGCGCTTCGAACCGCGGCATCGACGCGATTCGCGAGCTGACCGAAGCGGTGCGCTATCAGCCCGCGGTGCTGCGCAAGAAGGTCTACGTCATCGACGAAGTCCACATGCTCACGACCGAGGCGTTCAACGCGCTGTTGAAGACGCTCGAGGAGCCGCCCCCGCACGTCACGTTCGTGCTCGCGACGACCGAGCCGCACAAGCTGCCGAACACGATCCTGTCGCGCTGCCAGCGCTACGATTTCAAGCTCGTGCCGGCGACGAAGCTCGCGCAGCACCTCACGCAGATCTTCGGCGCCGAGAAGCTCGCGTTCGAGCCCGCGGCGGTCGGCCTGATCGTGCGGGAGTCCGGCGGCAGCGTGCGCGATGACCTGTCGATCGGCGATCAGGTGATCTCGTTCGTCGGCAACGCGACGATCAGCGAAGCGTTGGTCGCCGAGGTGTTGGGCGTCGCAGATCGCACGCTGACTCGCGGCCTCGTGCGCGCACTCGCCGACGGCGACGCCGGCGCGGCGTTGGCGCTAGTCGAGTCGGCGGTCGAGCGGGGGGTCGACGAAGTTCAGCTCGCGCGCGCGATCGTGCGCTACTTGCGTGACCTCGCGGTGATTCAAGCGACCGACGGCGGGGCGCAGCTGCTCGCGCTCGACATGTCCGACGAAGAGCGAGCCGATCGCAAAGCCGAAGGTCAGCAGATCGGCCGCGCGCGCGTCGCGCAGATGTTCGATCGCATGCTGCGGTGCTGCGACGAGCTTGGCAAGACCGTGCAACCCCGGCTCGTGCTCGACTGCGCGCTGATCGATCTCGCGACGATCGAGCCGCTCGTCCCGCTCGGTGATCTGATCGACCGGCTCGGCGAGCTTGAAGCAAAGATCGCCCGTGGTGGGGCGAGCATCAGTCGCGCGACGCCGTCGTCGAGTGGGGGCGGCGGCGCGAGGCCGGCAGCGCGGCCGACCGTGCCCGATTCGCCAGCCGCGAAGAAGCCCGCGCCGTCGGCGTCAGCGTCAACATCAGTGTCAGCGTCAACATCAGCATCAGCATCGGC
>CAZDGY010000645.1:2015-4310 GCA_964504685.1 uncultured Kofleriaceae bacterium
CGTCGGCGTCAGCGTCAACATCAGTGTCAGCGTCAACATCAGCATCAGCATCGGCGTCGGCGGCGTCGCCGGCGTCGGCGGCATCGAGCCCGAATCCGATCGGAACGCCTACGCCGACGCCGATTGCTAGCGTTAGCCCGAGCGGACCCGTACCCACGATCGCAAAAGCCGCCGCGGGCAGCGGACCGCACGACGAGCCGATGAACGCCTGGAAGGCCGTGCTGACCGAGCTCGAGACTCGACGGAAATTCTCGCTGTTCGGCTACTACCAGCCGGCGCGAGTGATGAAGTGGGCCAAGGGCGAGCTCGAGCTCGGCTACCCGACCGCGGTCGCCCACACCGGCGAGATGGCGAGCGAGAAGACGAGCATCGAAGAGCTCGGCGCGGTGATGAAAGAGCTCGGCTTCGACGTGAAGATCACGGTCCGATTGCTCGATGCGAGCGAATCGACCGGCAACGGTGCGCGCTCGGTACTCGAGGCGTCGCACGAGACCAAGCATCAAGAGCGAACCAAGCGCGAGGCCGAAGCGCGCGAGCACCCGATGACGAAGCACGTCTTGCAGACCTTCGGAGCGCAGATCAAGGAGATCAAGACCGATGTCTAACGGCAAAATGCCCGATTTGAACGCGCTGATGAAGCAAGCGCAGAAGCTGCAAACCGACGTCGCGAAAGTTCAAGAAGAGCTCGCGAAGACCGAGTGCGACGGCGCCGCCGGCGGTGGGATGGTCACCGCGACCGTCAACGGCCAGTTCGAGGTCGTGCGCGTCAAGATCGACAAGTCAGTCGTCGATCCGAACGACATTGGCATGCTCGAGGATCTGGTCACCGCCGCGATCAATGCCGCGGGTCAGAAGGTGCGCGAGGTCAGCAAAGAGCGGATGTCGTCCGTGATGGGCGGCATGGGCGGACTGCCCGGCATGCCGGGCATGTTCTAACAACGTCTACGTATAGGTACGTAGATGGATCCGATCCGACGACTCGTTCAGGAGCTGGCTCGCCTGCCGGGCATCGGCGAGAAGACCGCGACCCGACTCGCGTTCCATCTGATTCGGACCAATCGGCAACAAGTACACGACCTCGCGCAGGCGCTGGTCGATGTCACCGACAAGATCCGGCTGTGCTCGGTCTGCATGAACATGACCGAGACCGACCCATGCGCGCTGTGCAGCGATGTCAGGCGGGAAGCCGAGACGATCTGCGTGGTCGCGACCCCCTCGGATGTCATCGCCATCGATCGAGGCGGCCACTACCGCGGGCGCTATCACGTGCTGCACGGCCTGTTATCGCCCCTCGAGGGGATCGGTCCGGATGACTTGCGCATCGCCGAGCTGATCCGCCGGCTGGCGGGAACTCCCGACTCCGCCCCGGTTCGCGAGGTCATCCTGGCCACCAGCCCCAGCGTCGACGGTGAAGCCACCGCGATGTACATCGCGCGAGTGGTCAAACCACTGGGTGTGCGGGTTTCTAGGATCGCGACCGGGCTACCTGTCGGTGGCGAGCTCGAGTATTCGGACCAAGCGACGATCGCACGTGCTTTGGCCGGTCGCGCCGCGATTTGAAGGCCGAAGAGTTGAACGAATTCCACGAGGTTGCTACCGTGGCTCGACGGCGGACAGTCGAGGCCCGAGGGGCCCCGGCGACCCGGCCAAGGAGCCAATCGGCGATGACCCAACAGCTCGTCATGTACGAGGAGGAGCTCACGCAGATCACTACGATCTGCGAAGTCCTCCAGCGCGACTCTAACGCGAGGGCAGTCCTTGTGATCGACAAGAACGGCCAAGCGTTCGCGAACGCAGGTGAGGTCGAGCAGCTCGACATCACGTCTTTGTCGTCGCTGACCGCCGGCAACGTCGCCGCGACCGGTGCGATCGCATCGCTGCTCGCCGAGAAAGAATTCGCGGGACAATTCCTCGAAGGTCAGAAGACGAGCTACCACGTCTCGATCGTCGGCCAGCGCGTCATCATGGTCGTGCTGTTCGACGAACGATCGTCGCTCGGTTTGGTCCGATTGCGCGTTCGCAAGGCGAGCACAGAGCTGGTCAACGTTCTCGACGCGCTCGCGAAGAAGGCGGCGTCGGGGACTCAGCCGTCGGTGTTCTCGGAGATCACAGACGACGACATCGACAACCTGTTCAACGACTAGGCGCGCGCATCAATGAGCTTCATCAATTACTCGTCGCGCGAGATCAACTGCAAGATCGTCTACTACGGCCCCGGATTGTGCGGGAAGACGACGAACCTCCAGTACATCTACAACAAGACGAATCCCGAGGCGAAGGGCAAGATGATCTCGC
>CAZDGY010000646.1:0-4304 GCA_964504685.1 uncultured Kofleriaceae bacterium
CCGCCGCATCGATCGGCGTTGCGATCGCGGTTCAGGCGCAGCTTCATTCCTTGGGTTGGATCATCGCCGCATGCGTCACCGGCTATCTCGGCAGTCGCGCCGGTGCCGCGTGGCTCGGCGGTCCGATGGGCGTGATGGTCGGTGCGTTTGCGCTCGGTATCCTGTCGAATGCGTATGCCCGGTGGCTCGGTCGTCCAGCGCAGGTCGTCCAGGTGCCGGCGGTGCTGCTGCTCGTCCCGGGCAGCATGGGATTCCGCGGCATGAGCTCGCTGCTCGACAAAGACACGCTGACCGGCGTGGAGACGCTGTTCGCGATGTTCGTCGTCTCGATCGCGATCGTCGCGGGCCTGCTGATCGCGAACGCGGTTGTTTCCCCCCGCCGCAGCCTGTAACACCGGCGGGTGCGACGGTCGACGACGCCGCCACGTCAGAGGCGCCATGAAGTCCCAGATCGTCCTCGCTATCGCGCTCGTGCTTGGCGGCTGCGGCAAGAAGTCAGACTCGAGCGCCGCCGCAAGCGCGAGCGCCGAGGCGCCGGTTGCGGAGGCTCCGCCGGGCCCGCCATTCACCGGCACGCTCACGCTCGCGCTGGTGATGAGCAGCGGGTCGCTGGTCAGGCCACTCCAGCCATGGAGCGACGCGTTCGCGCGGCTGCAGGCCAAGCTCGGCAAGCCGACCCACGTCGACGGCAAGAGGTACACGTGGGCCGCGATGGAGGGCGATGACTGCGCGTACCTCTTGGTCGAGCAGGAAGACGGCAAGCAGTACAAGGTCGACGGGCTCGTGGTCGGCGGCGTGTCTAAGCCTGCGAAGAGTACGAAGGGCGGCGCGGACAACGGCCGCGACAAATGTCTCGAAGCGATGGGCACGGACCTGCCGCCCGAGGATCCGGAGGCGCAGCCGGCGCCTAGCGACGACAAGCCGATCGCGGTGAGCTTCGTCGTCGCCAACGGGATCAAGGCGCGGTCGCGCTGGGTCGGCAAGCCGGTCACGGTCGAGGCCCAGGTCGCGGGCATCGGCGGGATCGCGGTCACGCTCGCCGACGTCGCGGACAAACAGGTCACGCTGACCTGCATCGTCACCGGCCAGGCCGACAAGTCGGGCGATCGCACGACGCGTAGCGCCGCCGCAGGCGGTGCGGAGGTAGATGACAAGTTGCTCGGCAAGCCCGTGGTCGCAAAAGGCACGTTTAAGATCCAGAGGATGATGAACGGCCGCGGCGAGCCGTCGGTCGCGCCACAGCTCGAGCCCTGCGCGATCACCGCGAAGTGAGCTAGCCTCGCGTTCATGGTTCGAGCGTTGCTCGTCGCGATCGCGATCGCAGGTTGCGGCGACAACTTGCATGCACCGGATGCGACAGGCAGCGCGGCCCTGCAGTTCACGCCGTGCGACAACGGGCTCGACTGCGCCACGCTCGTCGTGCCGGCCGATTGGTCGAATCCGTCCGACGGCGCGACGTTGTCGCTACCGGTCGTCCGCGCGAAGGCGCGCGACGCCGCGCAACGCATCGGCGTGTTGACGTTCAACTTCGGCGGGCCCGGTGGCGCGACGCTCGATCCGATCGTCAACGACTACCCGCGGCAACCGATCGCGTCGCAGTACGACCTCACCGCGCGCTTTGACTTCGTCGTGATCGATTGGCGCGGAGTTGCGACATCTCAGCCGGCGATCACGTGCCTCGACACCGATACTGGAACACGGCTCGGCGCCGAGCGATTCGCGCCGGCGTCGGACGCCGACTGGACGCAATTGTTCCAGCTCGTCACCGATATCGGCGCCGGTTGTTCGGCGAACCCGGCGAACCCGCCGCTGCTCGCGCACATGGATACCGAAAGCGCGGCGCGGGATTTCGAGGCGCTGCGCGTCGGGCTCGGCGAGGACACGTTGAACATGTGGGTCGTGTCGTACGGCACGCGGATCGGCGCGATGTACGCGACGCTGTTCCCGCAGCACGTGCGAGCGATCGCGCTCGACTCGCCGATGTTTCCGGCGCCGCAGCTCGAGACCTTCCTGACCACGCAGGGCATGACGTTCGAAGCAGAGCTCACGCGGTTCTTCGCCTGGTGCGCGGGCACGACCGCGGCGAACTGCCCGTTCCGCACTGCAGATGGCTCTGCGCTGAGCGTCGCGGCGGCGTACGAAGCGCTGCTGACCGCGGCCGATACGGCGCCGATCGCCGCGATGGGGCTCACGCTCGATCGGCCGACGATCGATCTCGCCGCGACGTCGATGATGTACTTCCCGTACTTCGACTGGCCGGCGCTGGCGCGCGCACTCGCGGCGTTGTCCTCCGGTGATGGCTCCGCGATGGCCGCGCTGTTCCTGTCGAACGAGATCGACGGTGCGTCCGACGACAACTCGTTCTCCGCGTATCAGACCGTGTGCGCGCAGGACATGCCGCTGCCCGCTGACATCGCGACGCCAGCGACGTTCGAGGCGTTCGCGAAGACGCTCGACCCGATCGCGCCGCACGTCGGGTTGCAGAATGCGGCGGCGCAGGCGTTCGCGGTGAGCTGGCCGGCGACGGTTCCGGCGCAACATGCGATCGGCCCGGCGACCGGACCGGCGATGCTGATCACCGCGACGCGCAACGATCCGGCGACGTCGTACGCGTGGGCCGGGGAGCTGCAGCAAGCGTTCGCGAACGGCTCGTACCTCGTCACCTACGAGGGCGATGGTCACGCGAACGCCGGCTTCGACGCGTGCATCGGCGATGTCACCGCGCAGTTCTTGCTCGATCCGACGACCGCGCCGACCGTCACCGATTGTCCCGCGATCGATCCGACCGATGGCATGAGCCGGAGCGATCGAGTCGTGCACATCCCGCGGCCCCATTTCGGTCGCGCGCACTGAGATACTCGCGCGATGCGAACCTGGGTCGTCGTGACGCTCGTGGTTGCGGTCGCGGTCGCAGGCGCGAGCCCGCCGTCGAAGGCGCAAGAGGCGAATACGCGCGGCATGCAGCTGTATCAGAAGAAAGACTACGCACACGCCGCCGACGAATTTCGCGCCGCGATCAAGCTCGAAGACAGCTACGTGCTCGCGCATTACAACCTCGCGTCGATGGCGGCGTTGCTCGGCGACAAGCCGACGGTGATCGCGCAGCTCGGCTGGTTGCGCGCGAGCTCCGATCCGGAAGCGGCGAGAGTGCTCGCGAAGGCGAAGGCCGATCCCGATCTGCACTCGATCGTCGAAGACCCCGACGTGCGCAAGCTGCTCGAGCCCGCGCCTGCTTCGGCGTCGTGCACGGCGAGCTGCGATGCGACCGAGAACAAGTGCAGCGACGGCTGTGGCGATTCGCGCGGCTGTATGCGGCTGTGCTCGGCGAAGATGCAGCCGTGTAGAGATGGTTGCGCGCTCGGCATGACCGGCGACGCACTTCAACGGATGCGCGCGTGGCTCGACGGGCCGCTGACCGGGCGCGACAACAACATGGCGAACTTTCGCGTCGCGACGATCTCGCGGGTCGAAGGCACGAGCGAGTACACCGCATATATCAAGAATCAGTTCGGCTTCACGTGCGCGCTGACCTGGGGCAGCGACGGTCGACCGACGACGTTGTCGAACTGCAAGTCGGACGAGCCCGACTGGACCGCATCGCCGGCCGACATCGCGCTGCGCTGCACTGCCGAGACCAAGCCGAAACAAGAGAGCTGTCGCGGCGCGTTCACGCTGACGAACGCGGGCTTCGATCAGCAGGCAGAGTTTCTGCTCCGTCGAGCAATCAAGTAGGCTCTACGTCGCGGTGGACACATGGATCGTTGTCCGGGTCATGACCGCAAGCGAGCACGCCGGGCGAGTCGTCGTCGGGATCGACGCCTTTGTTCGGCCCCTCGAGCGAGTCTTCGGTATCGCCACCCGACGCGATCAGCGCGGCGCGCCGCTCCGCCGATAGGTTCGGGATCAGCTCGCCCTTCGCGAGGTGCGCGACGTAGTACGCGTCTTCGCGCCGGGGCTCGAGCTCGCCGCGATCGATCGCCGCTTCGAGCTCGCGCTTGAGGTCGCCGATCAGCCGGCTCGGCGCGAGCTCGAACGCATCCATGATCGCGACGCCGACGCCACCGGGCAGCGGCGGCAGCTTCGCGTCGGCCTCGGCCAACCGCTCGCAGCGATCCGAGAGCGCGCTGATCTGCGTGAGCAGTTGCTGACGGCGACCCGGCCGCTTCGACGTGATATCGGCGCGCGACAGATCGAGCAAGTCGGTGATTTGCGTCACCATCTCGCGAAGAAACAGGCGCACCGCGCTGTCTGTCCAATGCTCGCCGTAGGCATTCGTCCGCAAGTGGTGGCGGACGAGAAACCGG
>CAZDGY010000647.1:0-4293 GCA_964504685.1 uncultured Kofleriaceae bacterium
CTCGGCGACGTCCTCGGAGATTTGCATGCTAGACGGGGAAAAGTCGCTGGAATTACCGCGCGGCCTGGGGTACAAGCCGTCGCCTGTTTTGTGCCCATAGCCACGATGTTCGGATACCTGACCGACCTGCGGTCACGAACGAAGGGCCGGGCAACGTACTCGATGGAATTCGACCACTACGCTGAAGTGCCTCAGCAAATTCGCGAAGACCTGACTTCCCGCCAACGCGCTTAAGGAGCCGATACCGTGTCGAAAGAGAAATTCGTTCGCAACAAGCCCCACGTCAACATCGGAACGATCGGCCACGTCGATCACGGCAAGACCACGTTGACCGCGGCAATCACGAAGGTCCAATCGACCAAGGGCCTCGCGAAGTTCACCGCGTTCGATCAGATCGACAAGGCGCCGGAAGAGAAGGCCCGCGGCATCACGATCTCGACCGCACACGTCGAGTACGAATCCGACAAGCGCCACTACGCGCACGTCGATTGCCCCGGCCACGCTGACTACATCAAGAACATGATCACGGGCGCCGCGCAGATGGACGGCGCGATCCTCGTCGTGTCGGCGCCGGACGGCCCGATGCCGCAGACGCGCGAGCACGTGCTGCTCGGTCGCCAGGTCAACGTGCCGGCGATGGTCGTCTACCTCAACAAGTGCGACATGATCGGCAAGGGCGACGAAGAGTTGCTCGACCTCGTCGAGATGGAGCTCCGCGAGCTGCTCGAGAAGAACGGCTACTCGGCCGAGACCCCGATCATCCGCGGCTCGGCGCTCAAGGCGCTCGAGGGCGACACCGGTGACTACGGCGTCGGCTCGATCCAGAAGCTGCTCGACGCGTGCGACTCGTTCATCCCCGAGCCGAAGCGCGAGACCGACAAGCCGTTCCTCATGCCGGTCGAAGACGTGTTCACGATCACCGGTCGCGGCACGGTCGTGACCGGTCGCATCGAGCGCGGCATCGTCCGCGTCGGTGACGAGCTCGAGATCGTCGGCCTCGGCGACACTCGCCAGACCACGTGCACCGGCGTCGAGATGTTCCGCAAGCTGCTCGACGAGGGCATGGCTGGCGACAACGTCGGCGTCCTGCTCCGCGGTACGAAGCGCGAAGAGATCGAGCGCGGCATGGTGCTCTGCAAGAAGGGCACGATCACCCCGCACAACCACTTCACTGCCGAGGTCTACGTCCTCAAGAAAGAGGAGGGTGGTCGTCACACGCCGTTCTTCAACGGCTACCGCCCGCAGTTCTACTTCCGTACGACCGACGTCACCGGCACGGTCACGCTGCCGGCCGGCACCGAGATGGTGATGCCGGGTGACAACATCAAGGTCGACATCGAGCTCGTCTCGGCGATCGCTTGCGAAGAGAGTCTCCGGTTCGCGATTCGCGAAGGCGGCAAGACGGTCGGCGCCGGCGTCGTGACCAAGATCCTCGCCGAAGCCGCGAAGAAGCCTGAGAAGGCTGCTGCCGCTCCGGCCGCTGCGCCTGCCAAGAAGTAAGTAAGGACCTGCCATGACGACCCCACGCATTCGAATTCGGCTTAAGGCCTACGATCACAAGCTGCTCGATCAGAGCGCTGGCGAGATCGTGGAGACCGCAAAGCGCACGGGCGCCAAGATCGCGGGCCCGATTCCGCTGCCGACCAAGATCAACAAGTACTGCGTGCTGCGGTCGCCGCACACCGACAAGAAGTCGCGCGAGCAATTCGAGATCCGCACTCACAAGCGGCTGCTCGACATTCTCGAGCCGACGCAGCAGACGCTCGACGCGTTGATGAAGCTGGACCTCTCGGCTGGCGTCGACGTCGAGATCAAGACCTGAGCCCGAAGCGAAAGTCGCCATGAAGATCGAAGTCAAAAACATCTCCGGCAAGGCCGTCGGGTCGATCGACCTCGACGACGCCGTGTTCGGGGTCGAAGTACACGAGCACCTGCTTTGGGAAGTCGTGAAGTGGCAGCTCGCCAAGCGCCGCGCCGGTACGGCGTCGACCAAGCGCCTTGGCGAGGTCCGCGGATCGTCCAAGAAGGTGTGGAAGCAAAAGGGCACGGGCCAAGCGCGCCAGGGCAGCCGTCAGGCTCCGCACTGGGTCGGCGGTGGCTCGGCGAAGGGCCCCAAGCCGCGCAGCTACGACTACGCGATGCCGCGTCAGACCAAGAAGGCGGCGCTGCGCTCGGCGCTGTCGCTGCGTGCGTCGGAGAAGAAGATCATCGTGCTCGATGGCTTCGCGACCGATGGCAAGACCAAGAACGTCGCGGCCTCGCTCGCGACGCTCGGTACGGGCCCCAAGGCGTTGATCGTCGACGCGAAGACCAACGACAAGCTCGTCCGCGGCGCGCGCAATCTCGCGCGCTCGCAGTGGATCGCGCCGGAAGGTCTCAACGTCTACGACATCCTGCGCCACGAGACGCTCGTGTTGACCCAGGCCGCGGCCAAGCTGGTCGAGGCGGCGTTGCAGGACAAGCCGGAGACGACCAATGCGTGATGCGCAATCGGTAATCAAGCGTCCGCTGCTGACCGAGAAGACGGCGCGCCTCCGGGAGACCGGCGGTGCGGCGACCTCGCACGTCGAGGGCGAGGACTACGCGCAGAAGGTCGTGTTCGAGGTCGCTCGCGATTCGAACAAGATCGAGATTCGCCGCGCGGTCCAGAGCCTGTTCAAGGTGACCGTGACCGATGTCCGCACGTTGATCGTGCGCGGCAAAGAGAAGCGGATCGGCCGGTTCGCCGGCCGCCGTCCGTCGTGGAAGAAGGCGTTCGTCACGCTCAAGCCCGGCGACAACATCGAATTCTTCGAGGGCGTCTAAGCCATGGCGATCCGGATCTACAAGCCAACGTCTCCCGGCCGGCGCGGCATGTCCACGCAGGACTTCGGCGAGATCACCAAGGGTGAGC
This sequence comes from uncultured Kofleriaceae bacterium, assembly GCA_964504685.1. Classification (GTDB taxonomy): domain Bacteria; phylum Myxococcota_A; class Polyangia; order Haliangiales; family Haliangiaceae; genus JABFXX01. Next base: position 2,894 of record CAZDGY010000647.1, read on the forward strand.
CCGAGAAGTCGCTGCTCGAGCACAAGACCGCATCGGCTGGCCGTAACAACCACGGCCGGATCACGTCGCGGTTCCGCTCGGGCGGTCACAAGAAGCGCTATCGCCGCGTCGACTTCAAGCGGCTGAAGACCGGCGTGCCGGCGACCGTGATCGGCATCGAGTACGATCCGAATCGCTCGGCGCGGCTCGCGCTGATCCAGTACGCCGACGGCGAGAAGGCCTACATCCTCGCGCCGTCGAAGCTCGGCGTTGGCGAGCAGGTGATCTCGGCGAACACCGCCGACATCAAGCCCGGCAATGCGCTGCCGCTGCGCTACATCCCGGTCGGCACCGACATCCACTGCGTCGAGCTCAAGATCGGTCGCGGCGCACAGATCGGGCGCTCGGCCGGTACCAAGGTCACGCTGATGGCCAAAGAAGGCGATTGGGCCACGCTGCGCATGCCTTCGGGCGAGATGCGCCGCGTCCACATCGACTGCAAGGCGACGGTCGGCTCGATCGGCAACTCCGAGCACGGCAACATCCAGTGGGGCAAGGCCGGTCGTCGGCGTTGGCTCGGCATTCGTCCGCACCAGCGCGGCGTGTCGATGAACCCCGTCGATCACCCGATGGGCGGCGGCGAAGGCCGTAGCTCCGGTGGTCGTCACCCGTGCACCCCTTGGGGCGTCAAGACCAAGGGCAAGAAGACCCGTCACAACAAGCGGACCGAGCAGTTCATCATCCGCCGGCGTAAGTGAGAATCCGATGCCTCGTTCAGTAAAAAAAGGTCCGTTCGTCGACAAGTACCTGACGAAGAAGCTCGCGATCGCCGCGAAGGAACCGAACCCGAGCAAGCGCGTCGTGACGACGTACTCGCGCCGCTCGACTGTCATCCCCGACATGGTCGGCGTGACGTTCGCGGTTCACAACGGCCGCAAGTTCATCCCGGTGCACATCACCGAGCAGATGGTCGGTCACAAGCTCGGCGAGTTCTCGCACACCCGCACGTTCCACGGTCACACCGGCGAACGGAAGAAGGCCTAGTCATGCAGGCTCGCGCACAAGTCAGAGGCATCACGATGTCGCCGCGCAAGATGCGCGTCGTCGCCAACCTCGTTCGCGGCAAGAAGGTCGAAGAGGCGGTCGGCCTGCTCGATCTCATGCCGAAGCGCGCTGCTGGCATCATCGCGAAGGCGATCAAGAGCGCCGCGGCGAACGCCGAAGACAAGTCGGGCGGCAACGCGTCGGTCGAAGCGCTGCGCCTGCACACGATCGCGGTCGACGGCGGAACGATCAACAAGCGCTGGATGCCGCGGTCGATGGGCCGCGCCAACCGGATCAATCACCGCTCCAGCCATCTCACAGTGGTTGTTACCGACGGCAAGGACTAGAGGCTAGCCATGGGCCAGAAGACACATCCA
>CAZDGY010000648.1:0-4287 GCA_964504685.1 uncultured Kofleriaceae bacterium
CCGGGCCAAGTCGTGGTGTTCGACGTCAAGGGTGGCGACTCGTGGCGCGTGTTCCCGGCGATCTCGAGCTGGATCACCGCCCTCACAGAGGGCCTGGAGTCCGAAGAAAAGGACGCGGTCGCGGCGGCGCTTACTTGGGCCCGCGCCAACCGGGCGTTCACCGAGGTGAAGCTCCCGCAGGCGGTCGACGAGCAGCGCTCGAGCCAACGGTTCGAAGCCGGGGTCGGCGCGTGGATCGAGCTGCGCCACGCCGACGGGCGCTGCTGGGCGATCCGCGAGCGTCGCGACGGTTACGAGCTGCGCATCGGCGATGGCGACGACGCAGTGATCCGCAAGCGTATCTGCCCCAAGCCGAGCGCCGAGGTTCGTCGCCTCGTTCGAGAGCAGAAGGCCGAAGGCTTCGGCGCGTAGCGCTGGCTAGAGCCGAAGGCGAGCGAGCTGACGAGCGCGCACATCGGGAGGTGCACGCGGATCGTAGTCGGCGTCGCGCACTGGATGACCGAGCATCTGCTCGACCGCGAACAGCGTCCAGACGCGGACGAACGGCGACGCATCGGCGAGCCCGCGGCGCAGCGCTGCGGTGATCTCGTGACCGCGGTCCGCTTGGACGTAGGCAGCGATCGCGAGCAGCCGCATGTCGGCGACGCTGCTGTCGAGCCAGACTGCGCCGACCTCGCGATCGGTCGCGCCGTACGCGGTGGTCGACGGCGCGAGCGCGACCTGCCAATCGGAGCGCAGCGCATCGAGCGTCCACGCGATCGGCCGATCGACGTGACATAGGTTGCACGCGTTCGGCGCCGCTGCGGCGAGCAGCTTCGGATCGGTCGGCGACGAGATCCGATGCGTGCGCACGACGTGATCGATGCCGAGCACGACGCGCGGCATGTGACAGTCGATGCATTGAGTCGCGTCGTGGCCGGGACCGCGGTGCGCATGCGCGGCGGTCGGATCGGCGAGTGCGCCGTGACAACGCACGCAGGCGGCGTTCGCGCGATCGGCCACGAGCTTCGGCTCGAGGCCAGCCTCGCCGCGATGCGGATCGTGGCAGTCGAGGCACGTGATCGTCAGACACGGCGATGCGTCGAGGTCGAGCGCCTCGCTCGAGTTGCGCAGCGCGGTGCCGTCGGCAAGTCGCGGCGAAGGCCCAGAGTGGCACTGCGCGCACACTCCATTGACGACGCGCGGATCCTTGCGCTCGACATCGAACGACGCGGAGGGCGGCGGCAGATCCGCGTCGGCGTGTCGCGCAGCACCGCGCGGCACGAACTGCATCGACGCCCCTCGCAGGTGGCCGGCCGCGCCGAGATGACAGCTCTCGCAGCTGATCCCGGTCGTGACTTGAGCCGCCACGTCTAATACACCGCGCCGCCATTGGGCGGCGCTGCCGGTCCGGGGCAAGCCCGCCCCGTCGAGCCGATCGGGCTCGGCCGGCGCGGTGCCGACGAACTGTTGCTCGAGCCCGTGACCGAGGTGCCCGGGACCGGCTGCGCGCGCGATCCGCAGCTCGAACGGATACGTCGAGTGACACCATGGACAACGCTCGGCCCACGGCTCGCGCACGGGTGCGAACGCGTCAGCGTCTTGCTCGCGGCCCAGCCACGGATCGAAGTAGGCCTGCGGATACCAACCGGCCCGCTTCGGCCACCAACCGAACGGCAGGCGGACCTCGCTGCCATCGCCACCGCGCTCGACGCCGACGTACTCTTGCAGCCCGCGCCGGCCGATCGTACGCGTCACGTCGTAGGTCGTGGTGGTCGCGCCGTGCGCCAGCGTCATCACGTAGCGCGCGCCATCACGCGCGAACCGCGCTTCGCCACCGGCGTAGCGCAGCGTCGCGTTCGCGAAGTCGCCGATCACCGCGCCAGGCTCGTCGGCCTTCGCATTCATCACGCGATGCAGGCTCTGAGACCACCGGCCGAATTCGCTCGCGTGGCAATCGGCGCATGGTTTTGGGCCGACGTAGTCAGCTCGCGCGATGTTGTGCTCGACCGGTTTCGGCGGCGGTGGCGGCGGCGGCGCTTCACCTTCAGGAGGCGAGCTTTGCGACGAACAGCCGAGGCCAAATCCGAGGCCAAATGCGAGGACGACCGCGCGCCACATCAGTCCCAGGTGACGCCGCAAAGTCGCTCGCTCAGCGTCCATAGCTCGCGCGCGCTCGCGTCGTCGCGCGCTCGCTTCGACGGCCGCGTCACCTTCGAGTTGCGGAAGAACTCACCGGTCACGCCTTCGATCTCGGGCGAGCTCGCGACGTAGATCGATGTCTGCGCACCTTGTTGCGGCGACTTGAGCAGAGGGCCGACGACCCGCGCGCCCTTGCGAAACAGCCAGCCACCGCTCTGGCCGAAGTTCGTGCGCACCGTGCCGGGATGCAGCGAGTTTGACGTGATCCGCCGCGCGCGCATGCGATGCGCTGCTTCTCGAGCGAACCAGATGTTGCACAGCTTCGCCGCCCCGTAGTTGCGGACCTGGCCGCGCCACATCGTCGGCAGCTCGTCCCACGCGAACGCCGGCGCGAAGTTGTGCCCCATCGAGGACACGGTCACGACCCGCGCCGGAGCTGCGGCCGCGAGCGCGTCGCGCAGCTCGTAGGTCAGTAGGAACGGAGCGAGGTGGTTGACCCCGAACGTGCGCTCGAACCCGTCGGGTGTCACGCCGTGCGAGCCGACGATCAAGCCGGCGTTGTTGACCAGGATATCGACCCGCGGGTAGCGCGAGCGGATCTCGGCACCGGCGGCTCGGATCTGATCGAGCGACTCGAGATCGGCCATGACGAGCGCGAGCTCGGCTGCGGGTGCATCCGCCTTGATGCTCGCGATCGCCGCTTCGCCGCGGCCTCGGTCGCGGACGATCAGCGCGAGCCGCGCACCCTGCTGCGCGAGTGCGCGCGCCGTCTCGAGCCCGATCCCGGAGCTCGCGCCGGTGATCACGACGGTCTTGCCTTGCACCGACATGGGCGGAGCCTACCCGAACCACTCGGTTCGACGGCGGAAGATCGGCACCCCGCCGGCGGTTGAAGAGACGTGACTGACCTGTTGGCCCACTACATCGCGCGCGGCGCCGAGCCGTGGAACGTGTCGACCGAGGCGGCGTGGCTCGACTACCAGCTGCGCGCGTGGATCGGGCCGCGGTTGCCGAGGCGCCGCCCGCTGCGGGCGTGCAACGTCGGCATCGGCGTCGGGCTATGGGACGACTGGCTCGGCCACGAGCTGGGACCGGGCGCGACGCTGGTCTCCGTCGATCGCGATCCCGAGATCTGCCGGATGTTCGAGCTGCGGCAACAGCTCGAACGCCACCCGTTCGCCGCGCGCGTCGTGTGCGCCGATGCACGGGTCGCCGACCTCGGATCGTTCGACGTGATCACGTGCGTCGGCAACATATGCGCCGAGCACGGCCCTGCGCTCGAAGCCGCGCTGCGCCACGCGCTCGCCCCTGGCGGCGTCCTGCTACTCGGCGATGTACTGCTCGCCGGCGATCCGATTCCCGCCGGCGCGGAGCTCCGCCAGCTCCACGAGATCATCGTCGCGTGTCGCGCGATCCATAGCGACCCGACCGCGCTCGCCGCTGCGTCGTGACTACGGGTCGAGCGTGACTGACCACGCGACCGCGGCGATCTTCCAGCCGGTCTCGGTCTTCGCGAGCAGCCAGATCTCGCGCCCGTGGTTCGTGACGTGACCGCCGTCGAGGAACTGGTAGCTCGCTTCGAGCGTAGCGAGCCCGTCCCGTGCGCCGATCGCGAGCCCGGTCATCCGCTCGTCCCACTTCGGGTTCGCGCCCGCGACGTCGTGCGCGAATGCCGCACCCGTGCCGGCATCGACGACCTTGCCAGTGGCCGCCTCGCGATAGCGAAACGGGATCTCCGGATACAGCCACAGGGCGTTCAGCGCCGCCTCGTCACCGCTGGCGACCCCGCGCTCGAACCTCACGACAAGGTCGCGGATCGCAGCATCGTCACGGCGGTCGGTTGGCGCGGTTGCGCGTGGCGCACTGGCACAGGCGGCGAGCCCGAGCCACATCACGAGCTGGCTGCGCATGGGATGCCTACCGTATCGCGGAGCCCGCGTATTCCGTGCGCTCACCGCGTGGTGATCCGCCCGATGAACGGCGACGGCGTGAACATGCGCTGACCTTCTCCGCCTTCCTGCCATTCGACGTGCCCGTGCACGCGCCGTTGCCCGACGACGAGCGTCCCGGCGAGCTCGCCGAACCACGTAAACGCCTCGGCGGTACCCGCGATCGTCAGCACCCGCGCGTGCGCGACTTCTTCACCGGGTTCGCGGATCGCCGGCC
>CAZDGY010000649.1:0-4252 GCA_964504685.1 uncultured Kofleriaceae bacterium
GAGCGCCCGCTTGACCGCGACCGGCGTCATTCACGTCGCGAACGGTCAAGCGATGATCGAGAAGCTGCACATGTCGGGGACCGGCTTGCGCGGCGAAAAACTGTGCGGGCTCGGCGGCGATCGGCTGAAGGGCACGATCGACACCGCGGAGATCGACGTCCGCGGCACGGTCGACAAGAGCCGCTCGGTCGTCGACTGGCTCGATCACATCAAGCTGCGCGCGACCGCGAAGAAGCTCAACGTCTACGGCGACGGTTACTCCGACGTCGCGGTGTGCGTCAATCGCGACGACGACGCGACCTGCCGAATGCGCACGACCGATGTGTCCGCGACCGATCTGTCGCAGTGCACGAGCGCGAAGCAGCGCGGCGGCTCGTGCGCGGTAGCGTCGGCCAAGCGCGACGACGGCGGCACGCTCGACGTCACGCTCGCGAAGCTGCCGGCGACGATCGTCGGCAAGCGCGCGACGCCTGCAACGCTCGCCGGCGCGATCGCACTCGATGCGGTGCCGCTCGCGGTGCTCGACCAACTCGTCGGCGCGGACACCGTCGGCGGCATGCTCAGCGCACAGCTCCACGTGTCCGGCTCGGCCGATGCGAAGGGCGCTTTCAACCCGCAGCTCGCCGGCACGCTCGGCGTTACCGGCGGTCGCGCGCTCGATGCGTTCATCGGCGACGCGGTGCTCTCGCTCGATCCCGTGACCGTGCGCGGCGTGCCCGGCATCGAGCTGCGCGGCAAGCTGCTCGCTGATCGGCTGGACGTCACGGCGCGGATCGGCACCCGCGCGCCCTACCCGGTCGAGCTCGTGGTCAACGCGACGCTGGTCGAGGTCGATCCGTTCGTCGATATCGCGAAGAAGCTCGGCATCTCCGAGACCGTGCAAGGTTGGGCATCCGGCCGGGTCACGCTCACCACCGAGCTCGCTCCGCTCAGCGGCAAGCCGGCGCAACCCGAGGCATGGGTCGAGCTGTCCGAGCTGTCGGTGATGGTCAACCATCGCGCGCGCGATGGCCGGCTGACCCAGCTCGCGGTCGAGCTCGTCGATCAAGGGCCGGATCGCCCGGCGATGTCGCTCCACCTGACGAAGTCGTCGCTCGTGCTCGCGTGCCGCGACGGCAAGTCTCTGGCCGGCTCGCCGTGTGACGCGAAGCTGCGCACGCCGGCCGGCGACGTCGTCGTCAGCGGCCAAGCGACCGCGGCCGGCATCGCGTTCAACGCGAACGGCAACCTCGACCTCCACCGGCTCGCCGGCATGCTCGACAACCAGTTCGACGATGTCCGCGGCGGACTGGTCGTCACCGCCGGCATCTCCGGGCCGCTATCGAACCCGAGCTATCAAGTCACCGCCGACCTCGACGCGCTCCAGCTCCGACCGGTCGGCAGCGACACCGTGGTCCAGGTCTGCCGGCGCCTCATCGATCCCGATCATCCCGACGCCACCGAGCTCGTCCGCGATCCGGACTGCCAGATCAAGCTCGCGAACGGCAGCCTCGGGTTCAACAACTTGAAGCTCAGCGTCAAAGACGAGCGCAGCTATCAGGAGGGCGAGCTCGTGATCCACGGCGGCATCGGGCTCGACGGCCTGCGGCCGAAATCGTGGGGTGTGTTCATCGAAGGCACGATCGCCGGCAAGATGTTGCTCGCCGCGATGCCGAGCCAGTTCTCGCAGGCGAGCGGCATCGCCTCGATCGATGGCGAGCTCGTGCTCAGCGGCACCGGTCTGCTGCCGCTGCTCGACGGCGCGATCAGCTTCAGCCCGCCGAAGCCAGGCGATCCGCCGCTCGCGGTGACGGCGCGCGGGTTTCGCCACGAGCTCGAATTGCGCGACGGCCGGGTCGAGGTCCGTACCACGGCGGTGGGCGACCACCGCGAGTACACGCTCACGATCGGTTGTGGTCTCGACGCAGACAGCGATTGCGACGACCACGTCGACATCAAAGCCGCGATCGACGGCGAGGGTTCGATCCGCGATCTGCACGGCAGCATGACGCTCCGCGATGGCCTGCCGACGCGCGCGCACGTCGAGCTCGATGCCGACGAGATTCCGTATCGCGTGCCGGGGGCGCTCGATCTCCAGCTATCCGCGCGCGACATCACGCTCGATCTACCGGACGATCATTCGCCGATCCGAGTCCGCGGCGCGATCTCGGTCGTCAACGGCCGCTACTTGCGCGACATCCAAGTCACCGACGCACTCAAGCTCGCACCCACCACTGCGGCTCCGGCCGGCGGGCTCGTGACAACCGCGTTCGGCGGCGCGGATCTGCTGCTATCGCTCGACATCCGCCGGTTCAGCGTCGTCAACAACCTCGGCACGATCGATCTCGAGGGCACCTCGATCCAGATCAAAGGCTCGCCGCGCGACCCGCGGCTCAACGGCTCGATTCGGGTCAGCCGCGGCGACTTCAAGATCCCCGGCACGCGCGCTCACTTCACGCGCACGACCGGCTCGATCGACTTCGCGGAGAACATGCGCGCCGACAACCCGCGCCTCGACTTGACCGCCGATGATCCCGCGTTCACCGATCTATCCGGCCAGCAGCACATCATCACGCTCACCGTCACCGGCACGCTCGAAGAGCTGCAATGGGACCTGCGAACGTCGACCGGCTACAACAAGTCGCAGACCCTGTCGCTGCTGCTGCTCGGCCGCAACCCCGAGCAGCTGCGCCGTTCACTCGGCGATCAATCGCTCGGCTCGAACCCGACGCTGATCGATCCGACGACCAATCAGTCGACCGGGTTCGCGGACGAGATCGTCAAGGACCTCGCCGGCGATTGGGTGTCGGGCCTAGTCGGCCAGTCGGTGCAGAAGATCCTGCCGCTCGACGTGCTGCGGTTCGAGCTCGGGTTCGGGACGGTCGGCGTCTACGCCGAGAAGAAGGCGCTCGATAGCATCAAGTTTATCGGCCGTGCCGAGCAGACGATCCGTGGCACGTCGCTCTCGATCCAAGGCGAGCTGCAGAGCACGCTGCACATCAAACCCGACTGGAGCGACTCGCCGCGCGTCACCGCCGGCTTGCTCCAAAAGAACTACTACGACCCGTCCGAGATCGACATTACGGATCTCCACGCCAGCCTCGCATATCGCCTGTTCATCCCGTGATGGTCCGCGCTCGTCATTGGCTCGTCGTCGTCGTCATCGTCGCGATGACCGAGCGTGTTCAGGCGGACGATGCGGATGCGGTCGCGGTGCCCGGCGCACCGCTCGACCTCGCGCAGTGCACGAAGCAACGAGTCAACACGACGCCGGGCGAGCTGCCGCAGATCGCGCCGCAAGCGGGCGGCGACCTGCCGATTCCATGGACCGAGCTCGAGATCGCGGGTCCGCTCGTCGATCCGCCGGAAACCGTGAAGGGCCTGCTGCAACCGACGCTCGCCGGCATGCAGACCACGCTGACCGAGGCGCGCATGCCGGAGCTCGCGAAGCTGGTGGCGGCGTTCGGCTACCAGCTCGTCGAGAAGACGACCGCGCCATCCGGCAGCGGCATCCGGCTCACGCTCCACCTCGCGCCGCTGCCGCTGATCCGCAAGGTCAACATCTCGGTCTCGCAGGGCTTGCTCGATAAGCCGTTCGACACCGAGATCCAACGCCGGATGCGACTCCGCGTCGATAGCTACCTGCCCTACGACGCCCTCGCGCAGGACTGCGCGCTGCTCGAAGAACAGGACCGGATCGTCAAGTACCTCAAGGACGAGGGCTACTACGACGCGGATGTCCACGTCACGCGCAAGCACGAAGCGGCGAGCGTCAACATCAAGGTCAAGGTCCACCTCGGCCGCGAGTACAAGATCGGAAAGATCACGACCGAGCCGAAGACCGGCCTCGCGCTCGATGCCGCGGCGATCAGAAACACGCTGACCGAGTGCGCGCACGCGCTCAACTCGGAAAAGAAGTGGCTGTGCATCGGCACCGCCCGGTTCACGCGCGCCGATCACCTCGCGGACCTACAGCGGTTGCGCAGGCAGTTCCAGCAGCGCGGCTACCCGTCGGTGCGGATCCAATCGAGCTTCGATCAACAAGAACCTGACATCAACCGGCAGACACATTCCGTCGACGTGGCGCTGACGATCGATCAGCGCCGGCGCCTCGACCTCGTGTTCGAAGGCTTCGATCGCAGCACGATCAGCGCCGAGCAGCTGCGCAAGGCGACGACGTTCGAGCAATCCGGTAGCGCCGACGACGTCGATGCCGCGGACTCCGCGCAGGCGCTGACCGCGTATCTCCAAGGCCGCGGGTTCTTCGACGCCC
>CAZDGY010000650.1:0-4251 GCA_964504685.1 uncultured Kofleriaceae bacterium
AGCGCCGGTGGGCCGAGCTCGTCGAGATCCTGCTCGAGGAGTCGGAGGCGCTCGGCGGCGCCGAACAGCAGATCCAAGTCTTGCTGCGGGTCGCGGGCATCTACGAGCGCGAGCTCGACGATCAGGACAGCGCGTTCTACGTGGTCCAGGCCGCGTTCAACCGCGACTCCGCGCACGGCCACGCCAGCCGCGAGCTCGAGCGCCTCGCGACCGCCACCGGACACTGGCAGGACGTGCTCGACGAGTGCAGCGAGCGCGTCGCCAAGCTCGAGCGCGAGGATCGCCGATCCGCTGCCGACCTGTGGGCCACGATGGGCCGCTGGTACAGCGAGCACCTGTCGCAGCTCGACTACGCGGCGCACTCGATCCAGCAGGCGCTGCGACTCGATCCAGCGCACGCCGGTGCGCTCGTCGCAAACGCCGAGGTGCAGCGCAAGCGCGGCAGCTCGAGCGAGCAGACCCAGGACGTCAGCGGCGCGATCGCGGCGTACGAGCAGGCGCTCGCGCACGAACCGACCTCCGCGACCTCGCTCGAGGCGCTCGATCGGCTGTACCGCCGCACCGAGGCGTGGCAACCGCTGGTCGAGATCGTCGCAAGGCGCGCGAAGCTCGCGACCGACGACGCCGATGCGTCGGGGTTCTGGCTCGAGGTCGGCTCGGTCTACGAGCTCCACCTCGCGGACCCGGGCCAGGCGATCGCCGCGTACCAGAAGGTGCTCGATATCGAGCCAGCGAACGGCGTCGCGTTGCGCGCGCTCGAGACGCTGTACGAGAAGACCGAGCAGAACGACAAGTACCTGGGCGTGCTCGAGACCCGGCTTGCCGCCGCCACCGCGGATAGCGAGCGGATCTCGTTGTACGAGCGCATCGCCGCGGCCTGGGAGGAGCGCTTCGGCAAGCTCGATCGCGCAGCGGAGGCGTACGAGCATGTCCTCGCGATCGATCCGCGCAACACCGCGGCGCACCACCTGCTCGCGCGCATGCACCAGCAGGCCGGCCGCTACGACCAGCTCGTCGCGAGCTACCGCAACCACGCGGCGGTCACGACCGATATCGCGGTGCGCATCGAGCTGTATCTTGCGATGGCGCAAGTTCACGACAGCCGGCTGCACGACGTCACCGGTGCGATCGACTCGTACGAAGCGGTGCTCACGCTCGACGCGGATCACGCGCCCGCGCTCGACGCACTCGGCCGGCTCCACGAGAAGACCGGCGATTGGCGACGTGCGGTCGAGACGCTCGCTCGGCTCGTCGAGCTGACCGACCCGGCGCGCAAGCCGGAGCTCTATTGGCGGATCGCGCGCTACCAGTACAGCCAGCTCGGCGATCGCGACGAGGCCGAAGCGAATCTGCTCCGCGGGCTCGCGATCGATCCCGGCCACGTGCCTTCGCTCGAGGTGCTGACCGAGCACTACGCCGATCGCGGCGACTGGCAAAAGGCGGCGCAGACGATGGAGCGGGCTGCGAGCCACACTCCACTCGCGATCGACAAGGTCCGGTTGCTGAGCGAAGCCGCGAGCGTCTACCAGCACAAGCTGCATCAAGCCGATCAGGCGACGCGGCTGTACGCGGCGGTGATCGCGCTCGATCCCGAGCACGTCGCGTCTGGTCGAGCGCTCGCCGAGCTGTACTTCGCCGCCGGCGAGTGGGCCGAGCTGTTCCCGCTGATCGAGATGCTCTGTCGCAAGCTCGGGCAAACGCGCGGCGATGCGAAAGAGCTCCACGAGCTGCACTTCCGCGCGGCGCGCTGCGCCGACGAGCTGGGCAAGGACGACAAAGCGCTCGGCTACTACAAGGCGGCCTACGAGCTCGATACCACGCACCTGCCGACGCTGCTGGGCCGCGCAAACTTGCTATTCAAGCTGCAGGACTGGGCGAGCGCCGGCCCGCTCTATCAGAACATCCTGGCCCGGCGCCGCGGCACTCGTGACGCCGCCGACCTCGACGTCTACTACCGGCTCGGCATGGTTCGCAAAGCGCTCGGCGAGCGCAACACCGCGCTGGCGATGTTCGACAAGGCGCTCGAGATCGATCCGCACCATAGAGACACGCTGACCGCGGTGATCGATCTGCAGGGCAAGCGCGGCGATTGGGACGCAGTCGTGCGCGCCAAGCGCGGCCTGCTCGAGACCGCGACCGGTCGCGACAAGACCATCCTGCTCGACGAGATCGCGACGATCTTCAACGACCAGCTGCGCAACGCGCAGAAGGCGACTGCCGCTTATCTCGAAGCGCTCGATAGCGCGCCCGACGACCGCCAGTTGCTCCAGAAGGTGCTCGACCTCTCCACCGAGACCAAGCAATGGCAGAGGGCGGTCGACACGATCCAGCGATTCGTCGCGATCGAAGTCGATCCGTTCCGCAAAGGGCTCTACTTCCACGCCGCCGGAACGCTGTGTCGCGACGAGCTCAAGGCGCTCGCCGAAGCGGTCGACTACTTCGACTGCGCGCTCGACAGCTTCTTCGCGCAGCCGGAGCGTCTCGACGAACCGCAGCTCGCACGCGCGCTCAGGTCGTTCGAGGCGATCGACGCCATCCTGACGACGCGGCGCGACTGGAAGACGCAAGAGCGCGCGTACCGCGACATGCTCAAGCGGCTGCCGAACGGCGCGAACCCGCTGTTCCACAAGCTGCAGGTCGGCTTGCTCGACGGGCTCGGCGAAATCTACCGATCGCGGCTCAAGGACTACGCAGCGGCGAGCGAGGTGTACGAGCTCGCGCAACAGATGGATCCGAATAGCGAGCTGCGCGCCGGCACCGATCGTGCGGAGATCCTCGCCGAGCTCTACGTCGTCGCCGGTCCCGACCGCGCCGACAAGGCGATCGAGCAGCACGCGCTGATGCTGCGCCGCGAGCCGTTCAAGTACGACTCCTACCACGCGCTCGCGAAGATCTACGCCGGCACGGGTCAGTGGGACAAGCACTGGTGCCTGTGCAACACGCTCTCGTTCCTCAAGAAGGCCGACGCCGACCAGCACGCGTTCTACGAGCAGTACCGGCCACACGGCCTGGTCAAGGCCAAGGCCGCGATGAACGCGGACAGCTGGGCCAAGCTCGCCCACCGCGACGAGAACCGCTACATCTCGGCGATCTTCGGCTCGTGCTGGGAGGGAGTCGCCGCGCTCAAGGCGTTCCCGCATAAAGACTTCGGCGTCAAGCGCGACGATCGCCGCCAGCTCGAGGGCGATCCGCTGACGTTCAGCCGGCTGTTCCTGTACGTCGCGCAGGTCCTGAACATGCGGGTGCCCGACGTCTACCTTGTCGACGACGGCAAGACCGCGGACATCCAGCTCGCGAACGCGATCGAGAAGACCGAGCTGTGCCCGTCGTTTGTGGTGCGGCCGAGCGTGCTGCAAGGGAAGAACGAGCGCGAGGTCGCGTTCGCGGCCGCGCGCCGGCTCGCGTACATGCGGCCCGAGTACTACCTGCGCATGCTGTTACCGACGAACGCCGAGCTGAAGGTCGTGCTGTTCGCCGCGATCGCGATGCTGCAGCCGGGCTTCCCGGTGCCGCCGGCGCTCGAGCCCGCGGTCGCCGAGTACGTCGTCGCGCTGCGCAAGCGCATGCCGGCCTACACGCTCGAGCAGCTCGGCGTGCTGGTCCAGCGCTTCGTCCAGGCCTCGCCCGAGACCGATATCGCGAAGTGGAGTCATGCGGTGGACTTCGCATCGCATCGCGTCGGCTTCGTCGCGTGCGGCAACCTCGAGCTCGCCGCGCGCGCGATCGCGGCGGAACCACCGGTACTGGGCGCGCCGACCGCGAAGGACAAGATCCGCGAGCTCGTGCTGTTCTCGGCGAGCGACGAGCTGTTCGCGATCCGCGCCCAGATGGGCCTGACGATCGGCTGAGGGTGCGGCCTCGCGCTGACTAGGTGTGGTCGAGCGGTCTGACGGCCAGACGCGCATCCACCGCGACGGAATCGCTCGGCGAGCGCGAACGCGCGGCCTCTCGCATTCCGGCGGACGGCAACACCGTAACGACACGGCACGTTCGCTGCACATGCAGGCGCCGGGCAGCGCGCAGGCCCACGTATGGCTTTTCTCGACACGCCGTCTCTCGTCTTCGCGCTCGCCATGTTCGCCGGGGTACTCGCGACTGCGATCGGGCGGCATGCGCTGATCCCTGGCATCGTGGTGCTCATCGGTGCCGGCGTGTTGCTCGGCCCCGATGTAGCCAACGTGATCCGACCCGCTGCGCTCGGCTCGGCGCAGAGCGCGATCGTCGGGTTCTCCGTCGCGATCATCATGTTCG
>CAZDGY010000651.1:0-4248 GCA_964504685.1 uncultured Kofleriaceae bacterium
AGACTTCGGTACCGGCGAGGTCGGCTTGGCAAAAGGCAACGGCACCGGCGCGTTCGCCGCGCCGTCGGGATTTCCCGCCGGTACTTCACCCGCGGCGATCGCGAGCGGCGACGTCAACAAGGACGGCAAGGCCGACCTCGTGCTCGCGAACGATCTCTCGGGCGGTACGATCGAGGTGCTCCACGGCATAGGCGCCGCCGGCGGGTTCGCGACCCAGATGTCGTACACCGTCGGCTCGCAACCCGACGGCGTGCTGATCACCGACCTCAACGACGACGGCACCGGCGATATCGTCGTCGCGAACGCGGGCTCGGGTACGATCAGCGTGATCCTCGGCCCGCTGTAGCGCGACGTACTACTTCTTGGGCGCCGGCTCAGCCTTCTTGGCCGAGCCCGAGCCCGCACCGTCGCCGCTGCCCTTGGCGCTGCCCGAACCTGCGGCCTTATCGGAGCCGGATCCGGCCGCACTGCCCTTGGCCGGGGCCGCCGGCTTCTTCGGCGCATCTGCGAAACCGATCACTGCGGCACCGGTCATGATTCCAACGAACAAAGCGGTCTTGAGGATTTTGCGCATGGGCGGAGCATCGCAAGCCGACCAGGCGAAGTCCACGAACCCGCCGCGTTCTCGTGGTCTCTTGGCTGGGGATTTTTGTCTAGCGCGCTCGGCGGCGCGACTCGATAGGATTGTTCCGTGGGTCGTCTGTGCGAAGCTGCGGTGCTCGTCGCTGCGCTCGCGGGCTGCGGCCGGCTCGACTTCGGCGATCTCGCCGGCCGCGGACCCGGTGGCACAAGCGGCGACGGCGGTAGTAACGATGGCGCTCCGAGCGGCGACGCCAAACGCAGCGCGCCGTTGATCGCCGCTACCTATCCAGCGGGCAGCGGCCCCGACGCAGTCACGATCGCGGACTTCAACAACGACGGCCTGCTCGACATCGCGGTCGGCAACGGCGGCTCCAACAACATCACGTTGCTGCTCGCCGACGGCACCGGCGCGTTCATCACCAAGACCGTGACGACCGGAGGCTCCCCGTTGGCGCTGACCGCGCACGACTTCGATGGCGACGGCAACGTCGATCTCGCAGTGCCGTTCGCCGATAACAACACGATCGCGATGTTGTTCGGCGATGGTGCAGGCGGGTTCGCGACGCGCGCCGCTGGCGTCGGCACGGCGATGGAGCCGGCCGCAGTCGCGTTCGGCGACTTCAACGGCGACGGTCAGCCCGACGTCGTGACCGCCGATTACAACTCGACCCAAGTGACCGTCGCGTTCGGCGCGAGCGGCGGCAGCCTGACCAGCCCGGCGACTACCCTCAACGCGTGTGGCGAGCCCGCCGGCGTCGCGGTCGGCCGGTTCAACGCCGACGCCTTCGACGACATCGCGGTCGCTTGCTACACCGGCAACGAAATGGTCGTGCTGTTCGGCGATGGTACCGGCGCATTCCCGACGACCACGACGATCTCGACCGGCGCGGCGTCGATGCCGAACGCGATCGCGATCGCGGACCTCGATGGCGACTCGCACCTCGACGTCGCAGATGCTGGCTTTGGCAACGGCAAGTGCGGCGTCGCGTTCGGTGATGGTAACGGCGGGTTCGGTGCGGTCCAATCGTTCACCGTCGGCCAGTCACCACTCGCGATCGCGATCGGCGACGTCGATCACGACGGCAACCTCGATATCGTGCTCGCCGACTACCTCAGCTCCACGACGATCGACGTCTTGCACGGCAACGGCACCGGCGGCTTCGCGCCGTTTCAAACCGTGACCGTCGGTATGCAGCCCGATGCCATCGCGCTCGCCGACCTCGACGGCGACGGCGTCGTGGACATCGTCGTCGCGAACTCGCTATCGAACAACATCAGCGTGATCCCCGGCCCGAACTAGGCGGTCCGCAGCTCGAGCAAGAACTCGACGTTGCCCGCCGGGCCGGTGATCGGCGATTCGACATCGCGACCGGCGACGAAGCCGTGCGCGCTCGCCCACGTCCGCACTTTGTCGACCGCGCCGCGCCGCGCCGCTTCATCGCGCACGACACCGCCCTTGCCCACGTGGTCGCGCCCGACCTCGAACTGCGGCTTGACCAGCGCGACGATCGGCTTGCCGGCGGGCGGCCGCAGCAACTCGGCGACCCGCGGCAACACGAGCGTGAGCGAGATGAACGACACGTCGATCACGGCGAGCCCACACGGCTCCGGAACCTTGTCGAGCTCGAGGTTGCGCACGTTCTCGCGTTCGAGCACGACGACGCGCGGATTCTGGCGAATCGACCACGCGAGCTGGCCGTAGCCGACGTCGATCGCATAGACCTTCGCAGCGCCGCGCTTCAACAATACGTCGGTAAACCCGCCGGTCGACGCGCCAATGTCGAGAGCGATCACGCCACTCGGATCGATCGCGAAAGCGTCGAGCCCTTTGACCAGCTTCAACGCGCCGCGCGAAACGTACGGATGATCGGCCTCGAGCAGCGCGAGCTCGGCGGTCGCGGCGACTAACGTGCCGGGTTTGGTCTGTTTCTGGCCATCGACCAGCACCGAGCCGCTCATCACGAGCGCCTGTGCACGGTCTCGGCTCGCGACTAATCCGCGGTCGACCAACAGTTTGTCGAGGCGCTCGCGAGCCACCGAGCGACTGTACACGGCTTGACAAATCGAACGGTCGTTCTATTCTAAGAAGGTGACGAAAGGCGAAGAGACCCGACACGCCGTGCTCGGCCGAGCGTTCGAGCTCGCGAACGTCGTCGGGCTGGCGGGTTTGTCGATCGGCCGACTCGCCGAAGCGACCGGGTTGTCGAAGAGCGGCCTGTTCGCGCACTTCGGCTCGAAGGACGCACTCGAGGTCGCGGTGGTCGAAGAGGCCAGCCGGCAGTTCGTGCAAGAAGTCATGGTGCCCGCGCTCCGGCAGCCGCGCGGCGAGCCCCGGGTGCGCGCGTTATTCGAGCGCTGGCTGACCTGGGGTCAGCGGCCTGGTGGCTGTTTCTTCGTCGGTGCGAGCGCCGAGCTCGACGATCGCCCGGGCGCGCCTCGCGACGCACTGGTGCGCGCCTGCAAGGACTGGATCGACGAGCTCGCAAAGGCGGCACGGATCGCGAAGACCGAAGGCCACTTTCGCGCCAATCTCGATCCCGAGCAATTCGCTTTCGAGCTTTACAGCATCACACTCGGGTTCCACACGTTCCATCGCTTCCTTCACGTCCCCGATGCCCTCGCCCGCACTCGCTCCGCTTTCGATCGCCTGCTCGCCGCCGCGCGCTCTGCGGCGCCCGGCTCGCGTTAACCCTCAAGCAAGGATGCGCCATGCCAACTTCGAGCTCGTCCGCGGCCAAAAATAGCACGACCGTTCGCTCCAAGACCGCCGTTCGAGTCGCGCGTGCGGCGCTACAGACGGCGTTCATCGTGTCCGATGATCTCGGCGCGGCGTTCGCCGAGCGCATGTTCGTGACGCCCCGCCACTTCGATCGCCCGGCGCGTGAACGCGAAGTGCTCGCCTCGGGTCGGCGATTCATCGTCGATGTCGCACTGCGCTCGCCGCGCTGGCACGGAGCACACACTCCAGTCACCGCATGGCGTTGGGGCCTCGGACCCACCGCACTGCTCGTCCACGGCTGGGAAGGCCGCGGCTCGCAGCTCGGCGCGTTCGTCGCACCGCTCGTCACCGCGGGCATGTCGGTCGTGGCGTTCGATGCGCCGGGCCACGGTGACTCGCCGGGCAATCGCCTCTACCTCACCGACTTCGCTGACTGCATCACGTCGGTTGCTACCGCGGTCGGTCCGCTTCACGCCGCGATCGCGCACTCGTTCGGCGCGCCGGCGTTACTGCTCGCGCATCTGCGCGGCGGAGTCGATGCGACCCGCAACGTCGCGGTGTCGCCGAACGCGGTCGTCGCAGAAGCGGTCGCGAAGTTCTCGCAAGTCATCGCTCTCGATCCGACCGATCGCCGCGTGTTCGAGCAGCAGCTCGCCGCGAACACCGGCGTCGCGCTCGACGCGCTGGCCCTCGACCGCTTGGTCGCCGACCGCGACACCGGCCTACTCGTCATCCATGACCGCAACGACGACGAAGTTCCATTCGCGCACGGCTCGCGGCTCGCGGCGGCCTGGCCGGGCGCGCAGTTGCTCGAGACTGACGGCCTCGGTCATCGCCGAATCCTTCGCGATCCCGCCGTGATCGAGTCGGCGGTTGCGTTTGCGAGCCACGGTATTCCCGCTCCCGTGTCGGATCTGGTCCGCGAGGTCGACCGGTACCTGCGTCCT
>CAZDGY010000652.1:0-4243 GCA_964504685.1 uncultured Kofleriaceae bacterium
GTTTCTAGGCGGGGTCGGCAGCGTCGGGCTCGACCAATACATCAGCGGCATCGCGATGCTGAACGTCGACGTTCGCTACGGCTTGCTCGGCGGCGGGCCCGAAGGCGTCGCGTTGATCATCGGCATCGGAGTCGTCGGGCCGTGACTGCGCGGAGCCGCGCGTAGTGCCCGAGCTCGTGACGACGCGGTGTCGGCTCGTTCCGATCACGCTCGACGCGGTCGAAGCAGTGCTGCGTCACGACCGAGCCGCCGCCGAGGCCGCGATCGGAGCCGCGTTCCCCGACGCGTGGCCAAACGACGATCTCGTAGCGCGCGCGTTTCCGGTTTCTCTCGACGCGATCCGCGCCGACCCCGACGTGCGGTTGTGGGGTGATTCGATGGTGCTCGTCCGCGACGAGCCCCGCGTCGTCGGCAGCATCGTGTTCCATGGTTTCCCGCCCGACGGCATCGCCGAAGTCGCGTACGGCATCGAGGACAGCTCGCGCCGCCAAGGGCTCGCGGCCGAGGCGACGCTCGCGTGCGTCGAGTGGGCACTCGGGCAACCGGGGATTCGCGCGGTGCAAGCGACGACGTTTCCCTGGCACGAAGCGTCGCTCGGCGTGATCCGCCGGCTCGGCATGGCGGCGGCCGGGACGCGCACGCACGACGTGCTCGGCGAGCTGCTCGTGTTCGAGCGCCGGCGTTGAGGCGCACGTCACGCCGCTTTGGCCACAAGCGCCGGTGATCGCCCACGCCGTGAGACGATCGAGACATGAAGGCGTGGTGGATCGTCTTGATGATCGGCTGCGGGACCCCGGCGTCGCACGCGCGGGTCAACGACGCTCCCGGAGACGCGCAACCGGCGCCATGTCCGTCGTCGGTGACGGCGGGAGACACGTACTGCCCGGCCAATCAGAATGTCGTCTGCACGTTCGCAACGGATGCCGGGAGGCCGAACGTGTGTGTATGCGGCCCCGGCCCAGGTGGCTTCTCGTGCGGCGATTGCCCAGATCTGACGCTAGCGTGCGCCCCACCGGACGGCTGCGGGTATTCCAGCTTTACGAACGAGTTCGACTGCTCGTGTTGGTGCGCCGCAAACGGGACGTGGGCGTGCGCGCCCGGCGAGCACGATGCTCCGCCCGGACAGTGCGGTTACTACGACGCCGGCGTCGGCCCAGGCTGACGCGCACTGCGAGCTTCGGGCATCCTAACGACATGCGCGCGCTGTTCGAGCACCCGATCATCCAGGCGCCGATGGCCGGCGGGCCGGACACGCCCGAGCTCGCGGCCGCGGTGTCGAACGCCGGTGGGCTCGGTTCGATCGGCTGCGCGTATCTCGCACCGGCGCAGATCGACGCGGTCGCACGCACGCTGCGCAGGCTCACCGCCAAGCCGTTCGCGCTCAACCTGTTCGTGCGCGGCGAGCCCGAACGCGATCCGGACGCCGCCGCTCGAGTCACGCCAGTGCTCGCGCCGTTTCGCGCCGAGCTCGGGCTCGGCGCAGAGTTGTCGGCTGCCAACCCCGAGCCCGACTTCGCCGCCCAGCTCACCGCCGCGATCGCGGCACGACCGGCGGTGATCAGCTTCACGTTCGGTGCGCCGACGCGCGAGCAAGTCGCCGCGGTCCGGGCGGCCGACATCGTCACGATCGGCACCGCCACGACGGTCGCGGAGGCCGATGCGCTCGTCGCGCTCGGGGTCGATGCGATCTGCGCGCAAGGCGGTGAAGCCGGCGGCCATCGCGGTACGTTCCTCGGGTCATTCGAGGACGCTCTGATCGGTACGCTGCCGCTGGTTCGTCAGATCGTCGCGCGGGTCGCGCTGCCCGTGTTCGCTGCCGGCGGGATCATGGATGGAGCTGGCATTCGCGCTGCGCTCGCCCTCGGCGCAGCCGGCGCGCAGCTCGGCACTGCGTTCATGTGCTGCCCCGAAGCGGGCACCACGGCTGCGCATCGCACCGCGCTCGCGACCGCGACCGCGACCACCGTGACCCGCGCGTTCAGCGGTCGGCCGGCGCGCGGGATCCGCAATCGCATGACCGATGCGTTTGTCGCCGTCGAGGCCGCGCCGTTCCCGCAGCAACAACACCTCACGCAAGACATCCGACGAGCCGCGGCGACTGCCGGTCGCACCGACCTGATGCAGCTGTGGGCCGGCCAAGGCGCACCGCTCGTGCGCGAGCTGCCAGCCGCCGAGCTCGTGCACGTGCTCGCGGCGGAAGCCGGGCTAACGGCGACGGCGCCGTAACACGACGCCGCCGACCAGCAACAGGCCGAGCAATGCGGTCGGCGCGCCTCGCCCGCTCGAATCGCAGCAACCGCCCGAGCTCTCGCTCACGAGGCACGCCCCGTTGCCGCCGCCGACGTCGACGCAGTCGAAGTCTTTCGGGCACTGGTCGGAGCCGGTCGGCATGCACATCATCGTGCAGACCGCGCCGCTGCCGGGGTTCTGGCACTCGTTCGAATCGCAGTCGCCGTTCTTGGTGCATGTCTCGCCGAGGCCGCCGGGTGTGAACGGCTTGACGATGCACGCCATGTTGAAGCAGACGTCGGTGCTGTCGCAGTCGGAGTCATTCGTGCAGCTCGTCTGCAACATCACGTTCGCGAGGATGAAAGCGGACTCGGCGTCGACGCGCGTATCGGCGCCGAGCGTCGCGCAGTTCTGATCGCCGAACGACGTGATGCCGACCTCGAGCATCTTGCCGCCGACCATCGCGAACGAAGGCCCGCCGGAGTCGCCCTCGCACTTGCCCTTGCCGTTGCTCTGGTCGTAGCACAGCAGGTTCGCATCGCCGCCGGGCACGTCGGCCTGGCACGCGACGACGGTTTGCTGCACTACGTTCTCGACACCTACGCTGTTGCCGTCGCCCGCCGTGCTCTCGCCGAACCCGACCTGCGTGACGATCGTGCCGATCGGCGCGTCGGCCGCGACGAAGTTGAGCTTGACCGGCGCGATCGACGTCATCGGCGTGGCCAGCTTGATCAGGCCCGCGTCGTGCGAGCCGCTCGTCACGTACATCGGATCGGGAATCGTCGCCGATGCGGTCACCACCGTGCCTGCGCCACGCGTGATGTCGACGGTGTTGAAGTAGACCATCACGCTCGCGGTAAGCTCGGCTTGCGTCGAGACGCCGACGTCCGCTGGCGTGACGCAGTGGCCGGCGGTGAGGATCCACGACGGATCGATCAGCGTCCCGGTGCACAGGCCTTGGCCGACGACCAACGCGACGACCGCCGGGTATTCGCCAACCGTGGCTCCGCTGCCGCCGAGGATCGGGTCCGGGATGCCATCGGCGAACGCGGTCGAAGCCGCGCCGACGAACGCGAGAACGAGAAGCCACCTGCGCATCTGTCGAGCATCGACGAGCCGGACGCGCAGCGCAAGCGAACTATGCGGACCGGCCACGCCGTCGATCGAACCGCACCGCCATTCGGCGGCGCTGCCGGCCGAGTGCACGCCCCGGCCGTCGCCACCGCCCGGATTTGCCACCGCGCTTCTCGTCGAGTCGGATGGCAGAAATCACAATTCCACGGTCGATCGCTTTGCACATGTCGTAGACGGTCAGCGCCGCGCCCGCGACCGCCGCGAGCGCCTCCATTTCGACCCCGCTGCGATCGAAGGCCGAGACCGTCGCCGTGATCCGGACGACATTCCGCACGACCCGGAGGTCGACGTCGATCCCGGTCAGCCGGATCGGATGGCATAGCGGCACGAGATCGGGGGTGCGCTTTGCCGCCTGGATCCCGGCGAGCCGCGCGACCGCGAGCACGTCGCCTTTGCCGAGCGCACCTTTGCGGATCGCCCGCGCGGTGGCCGGCTCGACCGCGACTTCGCCGCTCGCGATCGCGGTGCGAGCGGTCTCGGGCTTCGCGCTGACGTCGACGACGTGTGCGTCACCCGCACGCGTGAAGTGCGTCAGTTTCATTCGACCGTGACGGACTTCGCGAGATTGCGCGGCTGATCGATGTCCGTGCCTTTGAAGTCCGCGACGTAATAAGCGAGCAACTGCAGCGGCACGACCGTGAGGATCGGCTGCAGCTCGATCGCGGTGTCGGGAACGAGCACGACGTCGTCGGCATGGCCGCCGATCTCGTTGTCGCCCTTGGTCGCGATCGCGAGCACCTTGCCCTGACGCGCACGGACCTCGGCGAGGTTCGAGATCGCCTTGTCGTAGTACGGCCCGCGCGGCACGAGCACGACGACGGGCAAGTTCTCGTCGATCAGCGCGATCGGGCCATGCTTCATCTCGCCGGCGGCATAGCCC
>CAZDGY010000653.1:0-4241 GCA_964504685.1 uncultured Kofleriaceae bacterium
ACTGACGAGCGAGCGCCGCCGACGAGAGTGAGCCCACCGTGAGTCGTGCGAGAACGCGCGTATACTTCTCTGATGCGGCAGTCGTTGGCACTTCCTGGCCTGGCATTCCTCGTCGGTGGATGCTCGATCATCTACAACCCGGACCACATCACCGGCGCGTTCGACGGCGCGGTCGACTCGCCCCCGGACTCGCAGCCAATCGACGCGAACGCCGCTGGGTTGACGCTGACGCAAGTCGACTCGCCGATCTTGCTCGAAGGCCAAGGCACCGGCGCGAGTCGCAAGGCGCTGCTCGTTATCGAGGGTACGAACATCGTTTCCGGCGCGACGGTGACGATCACTGGCGCGCCGAGCGTCGTCCCAGACCAACCTGCGATCGTCGCCACGACGAACAGCGATCTGATCGCAGTGCCGGTGACCGCGATGATCCACTCGGGCACGACGCCCTCCCCGACGCCGATCGCACTCACCGTCACGGTCACGCAAATGAGCGGTGGCAGCCCGGTGACCGCGACGATCCCGTGGCAGCTGCAAGAGCTCCCGGAGCTCGTCGCTGCTACCGGTGCGAATGCGATCGACAACACGAACCCCGTGCAGTACTCGCACGTCGCGCTGAGCGGAAACGCGACCGTGTCCTTCTCGAATTCAACGTCGCCAGTGATCATCCGCGCGGTCGGCGATCTGTCGATCCAATCGACTGGGATCGCGTCGCTGTCGGTGAGCACCGCCGGCGTTTCGCCGACCGGTGTGTTCGGCGGCGGCAACGGCGGCGCGATCGGCAACAACGGGACGGGCCTCCCGCCCGGCCCCGGCAAGGTCGGCGACGCCAGCGACGGCGGCGGCGGCGCGGGTCTCGCCGCGGATGGCACGAGCCCGGGTGGCACGGGCAACCAAGGACTCGCGATCGGCGACGCGCTGATCTCCTCGTACGCTGCGAACGTCGGCAACGGCGGCGGCGGTGGTCAAAAGAATGGCCTCTCGCTTGGCGGCTCGGCCGGAGGCGGCGCAGGCGGCACGATCGAGCTGACCGCGGGTGGCGATTTGACCGCCCCGGCGATCAGTGCCAACGGCGGGACCGGGGGGAATTGCTCCGCGGGCTCCGCGGGCGGCGGGGGCTCTGGCGGCGTAATCGTCCTACGCGCGGCTCACATCGCGACGCTCAACGGGGTCAGCGTCACGGCTGGAAACGGCGGCTCGAGCACGGTGCTCGGCAACGCGAGTGGCGGCCCGGGCAGCGCCGGGCGCGCTCGCGTCGACGGCGTGATGGTCAACGGTTCTACCAGTCCAGCGGTCCACGGCGCCGTGTTCGATCCGACGACGCCGCAAACGGTCAGCACGCCGTCGGTGATGGTCACCTTGCACGGTGCGAGCAGCCCGAACATGTTCGAGCTCCACGACGTCGGCACCGGCGACAACTATCAGGATCTTCCGGGCACGACGATGATCTCCGTCAAGTTTGCGTCGAGTGAGTTCACGACCCCGGTGAGCCTCGTCAAGGGCATGAACCGACTCTGCATCTCGCCGCCCGGTGGTCCGGGCAACGAAGAGTCGCGCAACTGTGTTTACGTCGCGTACCTACCGTGAGCGCTGCGCGATGTCGGCGCGCAGCGTCGTGAGCAACTTCGCCGCGGCATCGCGGTTGTCTTGCGACGACATCGACTCGGTGATCGACATCTTGCGATAGCGATTGCGCAGATCGGCGATCGCGTCGGGACCTTTGACTTGCTCGGCGGCATTGAGGTCGCTGTTGACGATCGCGAACAGCGTCTGCAGCGCTTGCGGCGTCCACGGCCCGTTCGGCGTCGCCACCGCGACCTTATGCTCGGGCGGGCCGCTATCGCCGGACTTCGCAGGGGCGAGCGCCCCGGTGCCCGCCTTGTGCTCCGGTTCAACTGCGACCGCTGTCACCGCTGGGTTCACTGCCGGTGTCTTCGCCGGGGCCGCGACCGGTGTCTTCGCCGGGGTCTTGTGCACGGTCTTCGTAACCGTAGGCGTAGGCGTAGGCGTCTTATCACTGCCCGCGGTCGGCGCGACCGTCGGAGGTGTGGCCGGCGGCGTCGGATCCGGCGGGGTGACCGGAATCTTCGTCGGCTCGACATCCGCAACGACCGGCGGCGCGGTCGGTGAGGGAGTCTGCTTGTCGCCGCCTCGCGTCGCGATCAGCACCGCGCCACCGAGCAGGGCGGCGCCGAGCACCCCGGCGATCACGAACGTGCGCTTGCGCTTGCCGCCGTCCGCAACCGCTGCGACGTCGGTCGTGAACACCGAGCGCTCGTTGGGACGTTCGCCGGTGCGCTGCGCGAGCGGCGCTAACATCGGTGGCGGCTCGCTCGGCGACGGCTCCGGGCGAGTCGGCAGTGGCGTCGCTTCTCTCGTCGCGAGCTGGACCGACGAGATGTTGACTGGCACGCCGAGCTGCGCGGCGGCGGCCGGTCGGTCGCGATCGATCAGATCGAGCAACTCGCGCGCCGCTTTCGCGGTCGCCGGTCGCAGATCGCGCTTCTTCGCCATCAACCGGCGAGAGAACGCTTCGAGTAGCGGGTCGACTGCGATGAATGGCACCCGCACCGACATCGGCGGCGGATCCATCATGAGATTTGCACGCGCGACTTCCGCGCCGCTGCCATCGAACGGCAGCTTGCCGCACAGCATCTCGTAGATGATGATGCCGATCGCGAACAGATCGATGCGATGGTCGATCGGATCGGCGACCGCTTGTTCCGGCGCCATATAGTGAGGCGTGCCGAGCACGAGCCCGTTGGTCGTGAGTCGACCCGGCCCATCCGGCGCGTCGCCACCCTCGCGCAGGATCGCGATACCGAAGTCGACGATGCGCGGCACTTCCTTGCCGTGCGCATCGGTCTCGATGATCACGTTCTCCGGCTTGAAGTCGCGATGGATCAGGCCGTGCTCGTGCGCGTGTTGCAGACCGTCGAGCATCTGGCGCACCAGGTTGACGATGCGCGGCGGTGCGAACGGCATCGAATCGTTCATCACCTGGCCGAGGTCGCGACCCTCGGCGAAGTCCATCACCATGTAGCGCATACCGTCGACTTCACCGACATCCACGACGCCGATCACGTTCGGATGACGTAGCCGACCTGCGAGCTCGGCCTCGCGCTCGAACCGCATCACGACCTTCGGCTCGAACAGATGCGGGTGCAGCACCTTGACCGCAAAGGCGCGGCCGACCTTGACGTGACGCGCGCGATAGACCGCGCCCATCGCGCCTTCGCCGAGCCGCGACTCGATCTCGTAGCGATTCGCGAGCACCTGACCGATGAGCTTGTCGGACTCGGAAGCTGCTCGCGGCTCGCTCACTAGAACTGGCCTCCGAACGAAACCGCGGCGCCGCCCGCGGTCGGCGCGACAACGAGCCGCGGCTCCGAGCCGGACGTCGCCCAGAACACGGTGGCGGCGGCGGCGCCGGCGACCGCGAGGATCCACCCGCCGTCGGCGGCGTAGTCGGTGCTGCGAATCGAGCCGCGGCGCGGATCGGTCGAGACGTTGCGGCACGTCGGATCCGCGTTGCACGCGTTGTACTTGTTCCGCGCGTCGAGCCCGAAGCCGATGCCAAGCCCGAGCCCGACGACCGCGGCGCCGCCCGAGATGATCATCGGGGTCGTGACATGGCGCGGCGTCGATGCCGTCGCGCCGATCTGAATGCCGCCGCCCGGTTTCGGTTTCGGCTTGAGCGGCGCGTCCGGCAACAGCGCGTGCGCGGCGGCGCCAAATTTCTGGCGCGCATCGGCATCGGCCGACGACGTCAGATCGATCGGCGGGCGACCGTGCGTCTTGCCCGTCACGCCATCGACCCACGTCGGATCGACTTCGACCGAACCGCCGGCGCCGCTGTCGACCATCACGACGAACAGCATCTCGGTCACGCCGAGCTTCTGTGCGATGCCACGGCTACACGCAGGAGTCGTCGCGCACTCCGGCGGCACGCCGTCGGTCGGCAACTGACGGCGCACTTCGAGCCCGCCGACCGCGTCGATGTCGAGCTCGGAGGTGAGCGCATCCGCGAGGTCTTGACCGAGTGCATCGACGCGCGCGGCATCGACGTTCACCGCGATCGACGGGACGATTCCGACCTTGACCCGCGGCTTAGCCGGCTGCGGCTCCGCATGAACAAGCGCCGAGCCGGAAGCGATCACGGCACCGGCGATGAAGAGACGATGATGGTTCACAGCGTTAGTTTACCGACGCACGGTGGCGCCCGACGCGCTACGGATTACATC
>CAZDGY010000654.1:0-4233 GCA_964504685.1 uncultured Kofleriaceae bacterium
AACGCGTTCGACGCACTGATGCCGTGGCTACAACAAGGCGACATCTGGAACAACCAGACCTCCGGCTCGACCGTGCGCGCGCATGCCGCGGCTTGGGCAGCCAAGCTCCACGATCCTCTGTTCGCGGCGCTGCCGAGCTATCCCGGGCGCGTCGTGTTCGGTGGGATGACGCCGGGCTTCGACGACTACACGATGAGCTGGGGCGATCACATCGAGCGCCAGTTGCCGACCGGTGATCCGCGCGACCCGCAGCTGTTGCTCGGCGAGTTCGATTACTTCAAGAGCAAGCACATCAAGGGCCTGATCGGCGAGACCTGGGATGACTGGACCGAGGGCTCGCACTTCGAGCCCGACATCGCCGGTGGCGCGGCGTTGCTGGTGGAGATGCGGCAACAGCTCGCGAGCTTGTTCGGCGAACCGCAGGATCCCGCGGGCGACACCAGGTTGTCGACGCAATGGTCGTCGTTCGGCCAGACGCGCAACTGCGCGGGCAACACCCACGGCACGCCGCGGGTCACCGAGCTCACTTGTGCCGGCGCCGCTGTCACGATCCAGTCACCGACGGCGGGCTCGACGGTTTCGAGCCCGTTCACGGTCAGGGCGACCTACTCGGGCACGCTGCCGCCGAATCACTTCGAGGTCTGGCACGACGGCATCAAGCTCGGCAACGCGACGGTAGCTGCCGGCGACACGATGAGCGCGAGCTACACGATTGCCGCGGGCACCCACGTGTTGACCGCGCTTGCCGTCGATAGCGAGGGCAACGTCATCAGGAGCGCACCGCTGACGTTCACGACGAGATAGGCCGCGACTACTCGAATACACCGGTGACTTGATCGAGCACGGTGACGAACACCTGCGGACCGTCGCCAAACTCGGTCACCGCGGCACTGCGCGCAGCCGACACGGTGTACGGATCGCCCGCCGACGCCGGTACGTCGACGGTGATGAAGTGCTCCGCGATGTCGATCCCCGGATCGCTCGCGCCGTTGCCAAGACATGCGGCGGTGCGGTCCGCGACCTGAACGCACGCCCACTCGATGGTCGTCGACGGTTGATCGGCTTCGCCAGCGCTCGGCCACGTCACGGTGTTGGCCTGACCTGCGGTCATCGCGGAGACCGGCGCGAGATCGTTGGTCATCAGTTTCGTAGCTTGAAATGCCCACGTCGTCTGCTGATCGCTGATCGACACGGTGGCTGTCGTATCGATGATCAATTGCGCGATGGGCGCGGTGAACGCCGCGACGTAGCGATCGTCGTTGCCGAAGTAGCCCGTACTATCCGAATCGATCGCGAGCGATGCGCCGTCGAGGGTCGCCACGAGCTGATTCGCATCGACCGCGTCGCCGAGTGCCGCGAGATGATTCCAGGTGGTGAGCGTGAGCTCGAACGGCGGCTGTCCGGCGACGTGGCCGGGGTTGGTAGACAGCTCGATCTGGGGCGACGATTCGACGAGCGGCGACGACGTTGTACAGCCGACCGTCGTTACGAGCGCGAGCGCATACAAGCGTTGCTGCATGCGCAATGGACATCGCGGGTCCGCGGAGCGTTGCCTCCCCACACGCCAGTTACCAACTCTGACCGCTACTCCGGGCAGGGTTTGCCGCAGAACGTGCCACCGAACTGGTTGCTGATGACGCGGCAGCAGACTTGACCGCTCGGACAACTTCCGCACAGGTACTGCGCACCGCCGCACGTTCCGGCCGCCACGCAAGACGTCTCGTTGGCGACACAGCATGCGACGTCGGTCCCCATGCAGCTGACGTAGCCGCATCCTGGGGTCGAGCCGTCGCCGGTGACGATCGCAGCATCGAGAATCGTGCTCGCGTCGATGCCAACACCTGCCTCGTGACCTATGACGCCAGTCTCTTGCCGGCGCTCTTCGAAGCCAACCCGACCGCAGGCGGCGAGGGCGAGCACCAATGCCATTCGACGCACGGTTCGACACTACGCAATGCCATGCCGCACTACAAGGAGCGGCAAACGCGGCGAGCGCGAGCGGTACGGCGAATCGGCGCTCAAAGGAACGGGATGAGCCGTCGTAACCGCGAGCGTAGCCGATCGTTCGGATCAGTGCCAAACGCGCCCCACATGAGCCATCCGGCATGCAGTGGGTTGCGGATCTCTCCGGCACCGACCTTCGTGACCTTCGTCTTGTCGGGATCAGTCCACGTGCCGAACAGCCGGTCCCACACCGAGAACACGACGCCGTAGTTCGCGTTGTAATGCTCGGGCGCTGCGCTGTGATGGATGTAGTGCGAGCGCGGCGTTACTAGGATGTACTCGAGCCAGTTCGACCGCCAGTGGAAGTTCATGTGCATCCAGTGGTTGGTCAGGATGTTGAGGAACAACAGCCCGGTGAACACGCCCCGTGGCGCGTCGAACACGAGCGGGGCCCACAGGATGTAAGGCAGGTTCGACAACGTCTGCTGCCAGATCGTGCTGCGCACGCCGGCGAGCCAGTACATCTGCGTCGTGGAGTGGTGGAAGTGGTGCACGCGCCACAGGTGCTTCGTGTGGGTGAGCCGGTGCATCCAGTAACCGCTGCAATCGCCGATCACGTAGTACACGCAGATTCGCAGCCACAGCGGGATGTCGAGCAGCCACCTCGTCGGCTTGAGCGACAGCGGGATGTACGAACGCAGGACGTAAGCCCAGTACACGACGATGAACTGATAGAAGAAGAACGCCACGACATCGAGCACGAGCGCGTCACCCGCCCAGTAGTTGAGCTTGCGCGCGGGTCGCACGAGCTCGAGCACCGTCGCGACGAGACCGAGGCCGCAATACATGATCCAGAACTTCAGCGGCGGCACGACCCGGATGTTGCCAGGTGTTCTCGAGCGAAGGAATCCTCAGTTTTTCGAGGTCTCGAGCCGCCACGACCCGTGCGACGGATTCGCGTACACTCGCCCCATGGCTCAGCCGACGGTAACGATCTTCCACAACCCTGGTTGAAGCACCTCCGTCTACGCCACGGCGGTCGCCGAGGAAGCCGGAGTGTCATATCGCGTGGTCCAGTACGCGAAGAAGGCAGAGCGCCCGGATCGAGCCACGCTCGAGAACCTGGTCGCGATCATCGAGGATCCAGTCGAGGATCTCGTGCGCAAGGACTCGCTGTTCAAGAAGCTCGGCCTCGATCCCGCCGACTACGTGGGCAAGCCGCGCGCGGTCGTCGACATCCTCGAGAAGTATCCGGCACTGCTCCAGCGTCCGGTAATCGTGCGCGGCAAGAAAGCGATCATCGGTCGCCCGCGCGAGCGCGTGCCCGCGTTTCTGAAGTCCAAGCCTTAGCGTCAGTTCGACGTTGCGGTGCTAGCGGCTGCGAGGAGCTCGCTCGCTCGCTCGCGTTGTGCGCCGTAGACGATCACGTAGTCATAGACGAACGTGGATGGCGCATCCTCTTTGCCTTCGAGCGTGAACCGGAGCAGGGCGTCGTCGTACTCGCGCACGACGAGCGCGAGCACGCGCGTTCCCGTTACCTGGTCGACCACGCCGGTAAGCAAGGCGCCTTTCGGCGTCGTGAAGCGGAATTCGTCGCCGATCTTCGGCGCGGCCGCCAAGCCGAGCTTGCCGACCAGCGTTTGCCACAGCGATGCGCGCGGAGACTCGACCTTCGACATGAACGTGAGATGCACCGCGGGCTCGTGCGCGTGGCGCGCGAAGTACTGCCGGAGGTTTTGGAGCATAAGCTTCCAGCCGCGCGCGTGCGCCTCGAACTCGCCGTCCCAGTCGGCGTTCGCACTGAACCCGGAATGAACGAGGCGGAGCGTGGTTTTGCCGCCGTCGCGCGCTTCGATCGACCAATCGGCATAGAGCGGTGCCTTGGTCTCCGCGTTCTTGCCAGACGGATGACGCAGCCGCTTCGGCGCGTCGAAGATTTCAATCTCGTGCTCGACGCTCATGCCTTCGCCGAACGAGAGCCAGATGTTCCCTTTCTTTCCGCTGGTCGGTGCGGTGACGCGCGCCTCGGGGTAGAGCCACTTCATGATTTCGGTACCGTCGGTGACCGCGCGGAACACGTCTTCGGGAGAGGCGTCGAGCTCGACAGAGAGCTCGAGGTCGCGAGTCGCGGGTCCGGTCGTTGGGGGCTTCGGAGCGGTCATGGTGATTTCTCGGGGTGGGCTGGTTTGTCGGCGGGTTTCGGGTACGCGAACGAGACGATGCGATGCGTACGTCCGCGCGGAGCGGACGCGTCGTGGTACTTGGCGGTGAGCCGAGCGATCTCTTTCG
>CAZDGY010000655.1:0-4233 GCA_964504685.1 uncultured Kofleriaceae bacterium
TCAAAGAGATCTCCGACCGCGGGCTGACGTTCTTCACGAACTACGACAGCCGTAAGGGACTCGATCTCGCGGCGCATCCGAGCGCCGCGCTCGTGCTGTTTTGGGAGCCGATGCACCGCCCGATCCGGATCGAAGGCATCGTAGAGCGCGTGCCGGCGGCGGACTCCGACGCGTACTTTTCCTCGCGCCCGCGCGGCAGTCAGCTCGGTGCGATTGCATCGCCGCAGTCACAGCCGATCGCGAATCGCGCGGCGCTGGAGCAATTGGTGACCGCCGCGGATCACGAAGGGCCGCTGACCCGGCCGGGGAACTGGGGCGGGTATCTCGTCGTCCCCGACATGGTCGAGTTGTGGCAAGGCCAGCCGTCGCGCCTGCACGATCGCGTGCGCTACCGGCGCGACGCCGGCGGTTGGCTACGCGACCGGCTCGCGCCCTAGCGCCGGGGACGGTGTTCACTGTGTCAACCGGGGGCCGTAAAGTTCCCCTATGGTTTCAAAGGCTTCACCGGGGACGGTGTTCACTTTGTCAACCTGCCGTTGTCCGCCGTCCTTGACATGGTGTATTCGAGACACCATCATAGTGTTGCATGGACACGAAGTCAGTCAGCGCGGCGGTCATCGGAGCGCGGCACTTGCGCGCCGCCCGCAACGGCCAAGACGCCGCCGCGAGCTGGACCGGCGATGGCACGGCGGCGATCGTCGTGTGCGATGGCTGTGGCTCGAGTCCGAGCTCCGAGGTCGGCGCGCGGCTCGGCGCAAAGCTATGGATCGGCGAGCTCGCCCGCGAGCTCAAGGCCGGAGGCGATCCGAGCGATCTGGCGATGTGGACTCGCGTGCGCGCCGCTGCGATCGCGGCCCTCGGTTGCCTCGCCGATACGCTCGCCGGCGATCGCGAGCGGGTCGTCGCCGACTATCTGCTGTTCACGGTGGTCGCTGCGGCGGTGCGTCGTGATCGCGCGGGCGTCTGGGCGATCGGCGATGGCGTGTATGCGCTCGATGGCCGGCAGCGCACGCTCGGGCCGTTCGCCGACAACGAGCCGCCGTACGTCGGCTACGAGCTGCTCGGTACGCGCATCGAACCGCATTTCGCAACGCACACCGCCGACGTGGGCCGCGCGATCGTCGCGACCGATGGCGCGCTCGAGCTGACGCTCCCCCTCGACGACCTCGTCGCCGAGCCGGCGTTCACGCATCCCGATGCGCTGCGGCGGCGGCTTGCCTTGCTCGCGCGCGGCGACGAGCGAATTCGTTGGGACGACCGCCGGATCGTGCGTACACCCGCGGCGCTCCAGGACGATTGCGCGGTCGCCGCCCTGAGCTGGAGCGCGCGATGAATCGCGTCGTCTGGATCGACGGCGAACGGGTCGACCTCGCGGCCGCAGCCCTGATCGGGCAGGGCGGCGAAGCGGAGATCTACGACCTGTGCGACGGCCGAGTCGTGAAGTGGTGGAAGCCGGCCGACCACCCTGACTTCGCCGGTCAACCCGTGGCGCAAGCGGCGGCCGAGCGACGCCTCGCCGAGGCCCCGGCCAAGCTGCGCGCGCTGCCGGCAGGCTTGCCGGCCTCGGTCGTGGCGCCGAACGGGCTCGCGCTCGCGGGCAAACGCTCGACCCGCGTGGTCGGCTTCACGATGCCGCGCGTCACCGGCACCGCGCTGCTCAGCTACGGCGAGCCGCGCTGGCGGCGCGACCATCCGATCGACGGCGCCGAGCTGATCTCGGCATTGCTCGCGCTGCACGACGCGATCGCTGCATTGCATCGCGCGGACGTCGTGATCGGCGATTGCAACGACCTCAACGTACTCGTCGATCTAACCGCATCGCCATCCGGCGATGCTGCCGTCCGGGGGCAAGCCCCGAACGTCGGCCGCGCACGCGTTCACCTGATCGACGTCGACAGCTATCAGCTCGCTGGCTTTCCGTGCTCGATGTTCAGCGAGCGCTTGCTCGATCCGCGGCTGTGCGACGGCGAGCTCGTGCCGTCGCGCCCTCACGATCGCGACAGCGACTGGTTCGCGTTTGCCGCGATGGCGTTTCGCACGTTGCTCGGGCTCGGTCCATGGGGCGGCGTCTATCCGCGATGCCCGCCGGCCGCGCGAGCGTTGCGCCGGATCAGCGCATTGCATGCCGATGTCGTGTACCCGCGCGCGGCGCGTCCGCTCGCGAGTCTTCCCGACGCGTTGCTCGCCGTCTTCCGCGACGTGTTCGAGCGCGACGTTCGTGGAGAGTTCCCGCGCACGCTACTCGCGAGCTTGTGGTTGCGCCGGTGCACGCAGTGCGGCGACGAGCACGCCCGCGATACGTGTCCGAGCTGCCGCCATCGCGCGCCCGCGCCGCCGGTGTCGGTGTCGGGTGGCTTGCGCTGGCACGTCCTCCCGCGGCCACCGGAAGTGGCGGACTCGCACGGCGTCCGGCTCTCCGGCGGTACGTTGCTCCGCCAGACGCGGCTCGGCGACGAGCGCATCGGCTCGGTGCTCGCCGGTCAAACGCGGATCTGGATCGGCGCGGCGCTAGGCGTCGGCTTTTATCGCGCCGGCGGTTACGCGGTCGGCTTCGTGTTTCGCCCCGATCGCGGCGGGCTCGACGATCGGGTCGCGCTGCCTGCGATCCACGGCGAGCTCGTCGCCGCTCACGCGACCATCGCCGATGATCGCGCGTGGCTGTGGCTGACTCGCGCGGTCAACGGCCAGCTCGCGACGATCGCGGTCGTGATCGGTAGCGACGCGAGCGTGCTCGCTACGGAGTTGTTAACCGACACGCCATGGCTCGCCGGCATCGCTGGTGCGTGCGCTAGCGGTAGCCAGCTGTTCGTGCCGACCGACGCGGGCATCGTCCGGATCGAGCTCGTCGCTGGCGCGATCGCTTGCACGCGCGTGTTCACCGAGACCGCGTCGCTCGTGTCCGCGGCCGATCGACTCGCGCTCGCGCCGGGCGGCATCGACGTGATTCGCGAGCGCGACGCACTTCACCTCTCGCTCAACTAACCAAGGAGACCTCATGACGACACTTCCGCTACCGCCCCTGTTCGAGCCCACCCGCGCCGCCGATTACGGCTATCGCCCCGATGCGGCTGCGATCGCGACCGCCGCCGGCGCATGGCGAGCGCAACACGCGATCCGACCGGCCGCTGCCGACGAGACGCGCATCCACGTCCTATTGATCGACGTCCAAAAAGATTTTTGCTTCCCGGAAGGAACGCTGTACGTCGCCGGTCGGAGCGGGCGCGGCGCGATCGATGACTCGCGGCGAATCGCCGAGCTGATCTATCGCAACCTCGGCGCGATCACCGAGATCACGACGACGCTCGATACCCACCTCGCGTATCAGATCTTCTTTCCGAGCTTCTGGCTCGACAAGACCGACGCGCCGCTGACGCCGTACCGAACGATCACCGCCGAGCAGATCGCCGCCGGCGACGTTCGACCAAACCCCGCGATGGCGAAGTGGCTGTGCGGCGGCAACTATCCGTGGTTGTGCAAGCAAGTGCTGCACTATTGCCGCGAGCTCGAGAAGGCTGGCAAGTACCAGCTGTACTTGTGGCCGCCGCACTGCCTGCTCGGCTCCGATGGCCACGCGCTCGCCGGCATCGTGCACGAAGCGCGGCTGTTCCACTCGTTCACGCGCACCGCGCAATCGGCGGTCGAGGTCAAAGGCGGCAACCCGCTAACCGAGAACTACTCGGTGCTGCGTCCCGAGGTCACGTCGCGGTTCGACGGCGCGGCGCTCGCGCAACGCAACACCCAGTTCTTGCAGACCTTGCTCGCTGCCGACGCGGTCGTGATCGCCGGTCAAGCCGCGAGTCACTGCGTCAAGTCGACGATCGACGATTTGCTCGGCGAGATCGCCGCCGCCGACCCGTCGCTCGCGCGCAAGGTCTACCTCGTCACCGATTGCATGTCCGCGGTGACCGTACCCGATGGCAAAGGCGGGTTCGCCGCCGACTTCACCGCCGATGCGGAGGCCGCGCTGCAGCGGTTCGCCGATGCCGGCATGCACCTCGTCAAGTCCACCGACCCGATCGCGAGCTGGCCTGGCTTGCGGCTGAAAGGAATGCCATGAGTGATCGCAAAGCGAAACAGCTGCTCGAAGATGCCCACGGAGCGGGCGCGTTGTCGGCCCGTGCGCTCGCGACGCTCGATGTCGTAGACGTCGGCGCGCAGATCCAAGCCGGCCTCGGCGTGACGATCGATGACATCGCGGCGAGCGAGGTCGTGCTGGTCTCGGTCATGCCCGAC
>CAZDGY010000656.1:0-4231 GCA_964504685.1 uncultured Kofleriaceae bacterium
GATGGCGCGAGAAGTCTCGCTGCCTGATGTCGCGGGCTACCTCGCGTCGTCGGCCGACGGCGCGAAGGACAAGGTATTCGAGGTGATCGCGCGAGAGACTCGCGAGTTCTTGTCGAACCTCAACCTGACCGAAGAAATCGCGAAGTTGCTGACGACGCTGTCGTTCGAGATCAAGACCGAGGTTCGATTTATCCCGAACAGCGAGCGGTTCGGCGGCGCCGAGCCCGACGTCAAAGCCTCGGTGCGACTCAAGCGCGCCGACAAAGACACGAAGTCGCCAACCGACAAGTAGCGCGTAGCCCCGTGATACGCTAGCTGCGATGAGCGGGCTGCCGCGGCTTCTCGTGGGGGTCAGCGTCGCGTTCGCCGGCTCGGGCTGCGCGCAGCTGTTCGGCATCGACGATACGACCGGATCCGGCGGTGGCGATGGTGGGCTGCCACCCAACGAGGTCAGCGCGAAGATCGATCACATCTCGATCGCGGCGCAGGTCGCCACGATGCCGCAGGACCTGACCGGCCAGACCGCGACGTACACCACGCCGACCGGCGCCGTGATCGCGACCGCCGGCACCGGCGAGTTCATCGCGACGATCCCCGACGGCACCCCGCCGATCGCGTTCACGCTGCCCGACGTGCCGACGCCGTTTCTACGCGTGTTCGATCTCGGCGCGCGCTCGCTCGCGATCGGCTACGTGCACTTCGAGCACCCAGACCCGCAGCCAGCGCCGGTCGGCGCGACGATCGCGATCCACGCGACGTTGCCGTCCAGCTACGTGTCGGCGGAGGGATTCCAGGTCTACTCGGTCGGCACGTGGGGCGTGCATACGATGACCGCCGCCGAGCTTCCGGCGCCCAACACCGGCGCCACCGCGATCGGCGTGACGCTGCCTTACGACAGCGCCGCCGGTCACTTCAGCCTCGGCACGTCAGCTCCGCTCTCCGGGATCACGACCGCCGACCAGCTGCTGTTGCTGCGCTACGTCGGCTCGAACCTCACCGGGTACTTGCCGTACACGCCGTTCACCGGAACGGGTGCGGACTCGGTGACCGGAACGATGTCGGTCAACACCGCGAACAAGACGCTGACTCAGACGATCGATCCGACCGCACCGGGTGCGCGATTCGCAGCAGCGCGTCCGGCGCCGAGCGGGCTGTCGATGTACTGGGAGGTCCTCGCAGCGCCCGATAGCCAGCACGGCAACGCCGGCGGCACGCAGCTGAACCTCGCGGCGGTGCCGTCGACCCAAGCGGCAGGTCCGATCAACGCGAGCTACGCCAACCCGTTCGGTTCGTTGGGCTGGGGTTCGGTGCTCGCATGGCTGGCGTCGGAGTCACGCCAGTTTACGGACACCGCGAGCGGCCAGTCGATCACGCTGAGCACTGGCCTGCAGCAGTTCGTGGATGCGTCGAGCACCGACCCGCTCGATCTGCCGGCTGGCGTGCCGCTCACCGTATCGATCGACCAGATGCCGCTGGTCACCGACGGGATGGCGGTGGCGCTCGATCTCAGCGCGACCGGGACCTCGGTGCTCTCGATCGATGGCCCCGACCGTCCTAACAGCGATCTCTACGAATGGACGGTCTACGAGCTAGTGCCGGGTGCGACCGCTCTGTCGGCATCGCCGCGGCTCGACGCCTACGCGGTGCAGCCGACGATCACGATCCCGACCTCGGTGTTCGTCGCGGGCCACATCTATTCGATTCGCGCGTTTTGCAGAGTTGGCGGCTACCCGTCGCTCGCAACTGGAGACATCGAAACTACGCAGTTCCCCACGTCACTCGGCTACCATGACAGTGGAGCCTTCACCGTGAGCGCCCAGTGATCCAACCACGTCGCATCTCCCTCGCTTGTCTCGTCGCGCTTGCCGCGACTGCCGGTAGCGCGTCGGCCGACGACAAGGCCGATCAGCTGTTCAAGCAGGGCAAGAAGCTGCTCGCCGAGAAACGTTACGCCGATGCGTGCAAGGCGTTCGAGCAGAGCTACAAGCTCGATCCGCAGATCGGCGTCGAGCTCAACGTCGCGAAGTGCTACGAGGACTGGGGCAAGGTCGCGACCGCGTATCGCGCGTACAAGACCGCCGAGAAGCTCGCCGAGGACCAGCACGACCAGCGCGTCGCGCAGATCCGGCCGCGCGTCGAGAAGCTCGAGGCCGATGTCCCGAAGCTGACGGTCAAGCTGCCGGAAGGCGCCGACAGCAAGGGCCTCGACCTCAAGCTCGATGGTGCGCCGCTCGACGTCGATCAGATCGGCCAACCGCAGATGGTCGACCCTGGCCCGCACTTACTCGAGTACCAAGTCGGCGATGGCGACAAGAAGAGCAAGCTCGTTCCGGTCGAGCGCGGCGGCGACTCGGTGGTGCGGCTCGACGTGCCGAAGAAGTCGAAGGTCAAAGACAAGGACAAGGTCGCGGATCAGCCAAAGCCCGACGAGCATCCAGTCAAGGTCGTCAAGAAGGACAAGGATGAAGAGCCCGAACGCCCGATGCCGGACCCGGGCAAGGGCCAGCGCATCGCCGCGTATGTCGTCGGCGGCGTCGGCATCGTCGGCATCGCGGTGTCGAGCTACCTCGCGCTGTCCGCGCGTAACAAGTATCGCGACGCGCTCGCGTCCGAGTGCGCGAACGCGACCGACATGTGCACGGCGCAGGGCCTGACCGACACCCACGATGCCCGCCGCAACGCGAACATCGCGACCGGCGTGTTCATCGGTGGTACCGCCGCGGTGATCGGCGGCATCGTGATCTACGTGACCGCGCCGAAGGCGAGTCGCCGCCGCACCGACGAGTCGTTCTATCTAACACCGCGGGTCGGTCCCGACGGCGTCGGCCTCGTGTTCGGCGGCCCGCTGTAGCTCGCGTTTAGTTCCGCGAGTTGAACAGATCGTCGTCCTTCGGCTTCTTGGCCGTGGTGGTCGGCGTCTTCTTCGTCGTCGCAGTTGTCGTCGGGGTCTTGGCAACCGTCGGCGTGGGTGTCGGGGTCGGCGTCTTGGCAACGGTCGGGGTCGGCGTCTTGGCAACGGTCGGCGTGGGTGTCGGGGTCGGCGTCTTGGCAACGGTCGGCGTCGGCGTCGGTGCCGGCGTAGGCGTAGGCGTCTTGGCAACGGTCGGCGTAGGCGTCTTGGCAACGGTCGGCAGCGGCGTCGGTGCCGGCGTTACTGCCGGCGTCGGCGTCACTGGCGGCGTCGGCGTCACTGCCGGCGTCGGCGTCACGGTCGGCGCCGGCGCTGGTGCGGCCGTCGGCGTCGTCTCCGCGCTCTGCGCCGGCTTCGGCGCCGTCACGTGCGCTCCATCCGATCCGCTTCCACTGCCTGACCCTCCGGTCGCCACTGCGAGCGCGAAGCCCCCAACACCCGCGACCGCGACCATTCCGAGCAGCGCCGCGATCAACTTGCCGCGACTGCCGCGCGTCTTCGAGGTCATCTGACCGACGCCGTGGCTGAGGCTGCTGCCCCCCGTCCCGCCGTGGCCCGGCCAACTGCGCGGCGTGAGGTTCGCCGGCGTCGGTGGATTCGGTGCGAGCAAGCCATTACCCGACGACAGCGGCAGCCCTTGCGCCGAACCCTTCGCGCCGATGATCCGACTGACGCGCTCGGCCGCTTGCTGACCCGAGTAGGGATCCGACGCAAACGGCGCGAGCATCCGCGCGAGCTCGCCGACATTCTGAAACCGTTGGTTCGGATCCTTGTCGAGACATCGCATCACGATCTCGCCAAAGCCAGGCGGCAGCGCTACGTGGATCGGCGTCGGCCGCTCGGTGCCGACCTTGAGCACGAGCTCGGCGTAGCTCTCGGCCTCGAACGGGGGCCGGCCGCACAGCATCTGGTACATCACGACGCCCATCGACCAGATGTCGCTACGCGGATCGGTGTGCTTCGCGGCGCGCATCTGCTCCGGCGCCATGTACGTCGGCGTGCCGATCACGGTCTGCGTGCCGGTCAGCTCGCTGAGCTCGGTGGGGGTCTTCGAGATCCCGAAGTCGAGGATCTTGAGCAGCGTCGAGCCATCGGGCCGGCGCGTGATGAAGAAGTTCGACGGCTTGATATCGCGGTGGACGATGCCGGCCGCATGCGCCTCGGCGAGCCCTTCGCAGGCCTGCAGGATCAGATCGACCACCGGCTGCGCGAGCTGCGGGCCGTGGTGACGCAGGATCTGGTTGAGGTCGATGCCGTCCAGGTACTCCATCACGATGAACGGCGTGCCATCAGGCAGCGTGCCGACGTCCATCACGCGCG
>CAZDGY010000657.1:0-4221 GCA_964504685.1 uncultured Kofleriaceae bacterium
TCCATCGACGGGCGCATCGCGACGCTCTTGGTCATCGCGGTCACGACCAGCTCGTCGATCACCCGCGGCAAGCCGAGATCGGGGCGACGGTGCGACGGCGGCACCACATCCTCGGTGAGGTGCTTGCTGAGCATCGCCATGATCGTCGGCGCCTCGAACGGCATCCTTCCGGTCGTCATCTCGTAGAGCAGGCAGCCGAGCGCGTAGACGTCGGTGCGCCCGTCGATGTTCTCGCCGCGTACTTGTTCGGGTGCCATGTACTGCGGCGTACCAAGCAGATCGCCGGCTTGGGTCAGCGCGGCAACTTGAGTCGAGCGCGAATCGTCGCGCAGCTTCGCGATGCCGAAGTCGAGCACGCGGGCAATGTCGCGCTGCTTGCCGCGATCCTGAAGCATCACGTTGTCGGGCTTGAGGTCGCGATGCACGATCTGATGAGCGTGCGCGTCGGCCAGAGACGCCGCGACTTGGGCTGCAATGTGGAGCGCGCGCGCCGGCAGCAGCGGCGCTTCGGCGTGGACGACCGAGCGCAGCGACTTGCCCTCGATGAACTCCATCGCGATGAACAGCGAGCCGTCTTTGCCTTGACCGAAATCGTAGATGTTCACCGTGTTCGGATGCGACAGCTTCGCGACTACGGTCGCTTCGGAGCGGAACCGGTGCAGCAGCATCTCGTTCGCAGACAGCTCGGGCCGCAGCACTTTGATCGCGACTGTGCGCTTGAGTGCGATCTGTTCGCCGCGATAGACCGCGCCCATGCCGCCTTCGCCGAGCTTCTGCAGGATCCGGTAGCCGCCGGCAATCTCGGTGCCGATCAGGTTCGGACCTTCGACCGCGGCCGGCATCCCGGTCTTCGATTCGGTCGGCGAGATCGACTGTCCGCACGCCGGACAGAATCGCGCGTCGGCGGCGACCGCGACGCCACAGGTCGGACAGCTCACGAACCGGCCTCGCTCAGCGCGTAGATCGCATAGAGCGGCGTCGTGCCTCCCCGCAGCATGCGGAGCTCGACGCGATGCTCGTCGTACAGCGCGATCATCGCGAGCGCGTCGCCGGCACCGTCGGGCATCGCGACAAACGCGAGGTAGACCCGCAGCGGCGAGCCGGTGAAAGTCATGCCGCCGAGCGCATCAGCCTCGGCGCCGGCGATCGAGGTGAACGATGCCTGGTCGACGAGATCCGCGATCTCGATCGTGCCCTGTAACCCGGCCTTGTCGAGCTCGGTGATCTCGAGCGTCGCAGCCGCCGCGGTCGGTGCGCCGACGCGCAGCACCGGGTTCGTGCCGACCCGCGCGCCCGACCAACTGCCGCGGTAGTCGCGCAGGTCATTACAC
Source organism: uncultured Kofleriaceae bacterium (assembly GCA_964504685.1). Classification (GTDB taxonomy): domain Bacteria; phylum Myxococcota_A; class Polyangia; order Haliangiales; family Haliangiaceae; genus JABFXX01. The sequence continues at coordinate 1,332 of CAZDGY010000657.1, forward strand.
CCGCCGATAATGACCGCGAGCCCGATCATCAAGACCACGCGCACGGTTGCGAAGGTAGCACCGACGGGGATCGGTGCGCTACGTTCGGGGCGTGCGCCGCCTCGCGCTGGTAGTTCTTGCCTTGCTCACGGCGGTCCCGCGTGCGCACGCCGACGGAGACAAGGACGGGAGCGCCGAGCCACTCGGCGGTAGCGATGCGGACGCGGCCGCGCCTGCCAGCCCGCAGGATGGGTTGGATGCGCCCGACACGCCGGGCGAGCCCGAAGCGGGCCCGCTGCACGAGGACAACGAGTTCGGTCCGCTGATCCTGATCGAGGCGATCACGATCACCGGCAACACCGCGACCCAGACCGAGATCATTCGACGCGCGCTGCCGATCGCACCCGGCGACATCTTGCACGCGAGCGATCGCCGCTTGCGCGACGCGCGGTTCAAGGTGCTCGGCCTCGGCTACTTCCGCGACGTCACGCTCGCGATGCGCAAAGGCAGCGAGCGCGGCCAGGTCGTGATCGAGATCCACGTCGTCGAGCGCGGCACGTTCGTGCTCAACCGGATGTGGTTCGGCACGACCGACCTGACGCCGTATTGGGTCGGCGCTGACGTCGGCGAGCGCAACCTCCTCGGCCTCGGTCTGCAACTCGGCGTCGGCGTGATCTACGCCGGCACCTCCGACGTCGCCGGTAGTCGCGACCAATGGGCGGGCGAGCTCCGTCTCGCCGACGGCGCGCTCGGCGGCTCGCGTTGGGGCGCGTACGGCTCGATGACGCTGGTCCACGGCAGCGAGGCCTATCGCACGGGCGGCCAGTTCGACGACACCGCGGCGAAGAACTTTGCCGCGTTCCCGTATCGCCGGTTCGGCGGTCGCGCCGGGCTGACCTACGACGTGACCTCGCTGTCGCGGATCTCGGCCGGTGTCCGGCTCGAAGAAGTCTCCGACCAATTGCCGACCGCGCCGACCGAAACGCTACCGAGCGGCGAGGTCGTGCCGATCGCGCTGCACTTGTTGCCCGGTCAAAGCCGCGTCTCGACGCTCGCGTTCGGTTTCGATCGCGACACGCGTCCCGATCCGATCCTGCCGCACGCGGGCGGTCGGATCACGGTGAGCGCCGAAGTCGGCTCTGCAGCGTTCGCGAGCGATTACGACTTCGCGACGCTGTTCGCGCGCTACGAGCACTGGTGGCCGTTGTTCAACGAGCACCAGACGATCGGCATCCGGATCGCGGGTGGCCTCGTCATCGGCGACGCGCCGCGCTTCGACCGGATCTACGTCTCGGACGTCGACCACTTGTTGACCCCGCGTGCGCTCGGGCTCGTGCTGTCCGACGCCGCGCCGCTCGACATCCTCGGCACCCGCGCTGACAAGCCGACTTACGGCGAAGTCGGTGGCAACGCGATCGTCGAGTACGCCGCACGGCTGTTCCGCGGCAGCGGCAAGAATCGCGTCTACGGTGGCGACGCGTTCATCGCGGCGGGCATCTGGGGCCTCGCCGAAACCGCGGATCTGCGCGTGCGCGACGGCGGGCTGTGGAGCTCGCTCCCGATCGACATCTACGCCGACGCCGGCGTCCGGATCGACACCGACATCGGCATCTTCGAGCTCACGATCGGCAACGCGCTGGGACGGCTGCGGTGAACCTGAGGAGGGTGCCGCTGCTCGCGCTCGTCGGGCTGATGCTCGCCGCGCCGGTCGCGCGCGCCGACGACGATCGCAGCGAGCTCCAGCACATGCGGTTCGTCGAGCACGGCGATTCGCTGACGCTGAGCACGAAGATCGCGAAGCTATTCGACAGCGCGGCGTACGAAGCGCTCGGTAGCGGGTTCGCATCGACCGTCGAGATCCAGATCTGGGTCTACCCGAAGGATGCGAGCGAACCGATCTCGTACCTCAAGCTCGTGCGCTCGGCGGTCTACGACATCTGGGACGAACAGTTCACGGTCCAACTCGAAGGTCCGCGCAAGCCGACGGTCGTCGCGACGAAGGCGGATGCGCTCAAGCTGCTGACGACGATCGATGACTTGCCGGTCGCTCAGCTCGCCGACATGCCGGTCGACGATGTGTTCGTGCTCGCGATTCGCGTCGATCTCAACCCGGTCGATAAGAAGACGCTGACCGAGGTCCGTCGCTGGCTCAGCCAGGGCAATGCGGGAGGGCTCGATCGCGGTGGCACGTTCTTCGGCTCGTTCGTGTCGGTGTTCGTCAACCCGAAGATCGCGGAGGCCGACCGCGTCTTGCTCATTCACTCGCAGCCGTTCTTCCGGCCGAAGCAATAGATGAAGAAGCGCCGCCGCATCCCGCTGCAGCTCAAGGTCACCGTCGGCCTGGTGATCGTCGTGCTCGTGCCGCTGGTGTTGTCGGCCTATCTCATCGATTCGATCGGCAAGGCATCCGCGAACGTCGCGGCAGGTGAGGCGGCCGAGCGCGTCGATACGATGGAGCACGGCCTCGATGCGTATCGCGAGTTGTTCGATACCACGAAGCGACTGCACGCCGAGATCGCGGATCGGCTCGCGAAACGGCCGGATCTCGTCGCGCTCGATCCGAAGGCGAGCCTCGACAAGATTCTCGACGACGACAGCGCGAAGGAGGCCGGCTTGCACGGCCTCGCGCTCGAGCGCGCCGACGGGACGATCGTTTCGCAATCCGTGCGTGCGCTGCCGACGCCCGCGCCCGGCCAGGAGCCGCAGTGGCGCGACAAGGTCGTGCGGCAACCGCTCGCCGAGACCGGCGCGACGCTGGTGCTGACGTTCGAGGTCCCGGCGACGCTGCAGAAAGACTTTCAGAACCTCAAGCACGCGATCGATAGCGCGCGTGTGATGATGCAGATCCGCACCGGCTTGCCGGATACCTTTCGCGACGCGTTCCTCAAGCTGATGGGGATCGGCGCGCTGC
>CAZDGY010000658.1:0-4211 GCA_964504685.1 uncultured Kofleriaceae bacterium
GGCGGTCACGATCCTCGTGGTCGCAGCCGCGGTCGAGGGCGATCTGTTCGACGGCTACGCGAAGCTGCACCCGATGCATCCGCTGCACTTTGTCGGGCAGAACGGCGGCGAGCTCGAGATGCCGCTCGCGTGGCTCGATCCGCAAACCGCGGCGCTGGCCGACTACGCGGTCGTGCATCCGACCGAGGGCACGTGGCAACGGCTCGACCGCGCGCCGCTGTGGCGCACCGGCTGGACCTACGCCGTGTACAGCGGCGCCAGCACGTACGTCGCGCACGATCGCAGCATCGGCACCGGCCCCGGCGACACGATCCAGCTCGGCTACTTTCCCGAGCAGCACATCGGGATCGTGGGCTCGGTGTTCCTCGGCTGGCGCGATGACGCGATGCAGAACACGTTGTTCGAATCGCGCTACACGCTCGAGCTCCAGGCGTTTCCCGTCGCGGCGGGCCCGGTTCACTTCGGCGCGTACGGCGGCGCTGGCCTCGCCTATCGGTTCGAGAAGGCCGGCAACGATGGCGGCGGCGAGCTGCATGGCGGCGCCGCGCTCCAACTGGACGTTGCGACCCGGCTCGCGTTGACGCTGCGCCTCGGGGTCAGCGATGCGCACGGCGCGACGACGCAGGACGCGATGTTCGGCTTGGCGGTGTACTGACCAGCCACGCCCGCGCGGCGGTCGTCACTTCTGGTACTTCGCCTTCCACGCGTCGTACGGCATGCCGTAGATCGCCTCGCGCGCCTCGGGGTCGGTCAGCTCGACGCCGCGTTCGCCGGCCTCGGCGCGATACCACTTAGCCAGGCAATTCCGGCAGAACCCCGCGAGGTTCATGACGTCGAGGTTCTGGACGTCGGTGCGCTCGCGGAAATGGCTGACGAGCCGTCGAAAGGCCGCCGCTTCGATCTCGATCCGCTGCTGGTCAGTCATGCGCTGGCCTTTAGCACATGATCGCCACGTGGTATCGCTGGGGCGTGGAGCTCCCGAGCTCGGTCACGCAGGTCACGGTCGGCGAAACGACGTACTACGTCGTTGGCACCGCCCACGTGTCGCGCCGATCGGTCGACGAGGTCCGCGAAGTGATCGCCGCGGTCGAGCCCGATGTCGTGTGCGTCGAGCTGTGCGATGCGCGACTCGCGGCACTCACGACCGACGGCGCGTTCCGCAACCTCGACGTGTTCAAGGTCGTCCGCGAGGGCCGCACGTTGTACCTGCTCGCGCACCTCGCGCTCGCGTCGTATCAACGGCGGATCGGCGCGACGCTCGGGGTCAAGCCCGGCGCCGAGCTGCTCGCCGCGGTCGACGCCGCGAAGGAGCGCAACATCCCGCTCGCGCTCGTCGATCGCGACATCAACATCACGCTCAAGCGGACGTGGCGCAACGTCGGCCTGTGGAAGCGGTTGATGCTCGTGGCGTCGTTGTTCGGCGGCGGCGAGTCGAACGATCCAGGCGGCGAGATCACCGCCGACACCGTCGAAGATCTCAAAGAGACTCGAGCGCTCAACGAGATGCTCACCGAGCTATCGAAGGCGCTGCCGCAAGTCAAAGGCCCGCTGATCGACGAACGCGACGCGTATCTCGCGAGCAAGACGACCGACGCCGGTGTCGGCAAGCGCAGGGTCGTCGTCGTGGTCGGCGCAGCGCACGTGCCCGGGATGGCGCCGAAGCTCGGCACGAAGATCGATCGCGCGCCGCTCGAGGTCGTGCCGCCGCCCGCGCTGTGGTGGCGGCTCGCGAAGTGGATCGTGCCGGTCGCGATCCTCGGCCTGTTGATCTTCTTCGCGTTGCGCAGCGACCCCGAGACGTTCGCGCGCGCGATGATCGCGTGGATGGTGCCGACGATGATCGGCGCCGGCGCATTCACGCTGATCGCCGGTGGAACACTGTTGTCGGTGATCGCCGCGACGTTCGTTTCACCGATCGCACGAGTCTATCCGTTGGTGCGGACCGGCATCGTCGTCGGGATCGTCGAGGCCTGGCGGCGCAAGCCATCGGTCGCCGACTGCGAGCGGTTGGCCGACGACGCCGACAGCTTTCGCGGCATGCGGCGTAACCCCGTGACGCGCATCCTGATCGTGGCCGTGGCATCTAGCCTCGGCGCGCTGATCGGGTTCTGGATCGGTGTGGGCTGGGTCGCTAGCGTTCTGTGACGCGACGGTGACGCGATGATCCGTTGCTGAATCTGCGGCGTATCGCAGGTATAAGAGACGTCTATGGTCACTAGGCGAGACGCGATCAAGACGCTCGGCGGGCTGGCCGGCGCGGCCGGGCTTGCCCGACTCCTGCCCGGCTGCGGCGGCAACGGCAAGAACGGCATCACGAACTACGTGTTCATGATGCTCGAGAACCGGACCTACGATCACTACTTCGGCGCGCGCTCGCTGGTCGAAGGCTTGCCCGGCGACGGGCTGACCGCCGCGATGATGAACCCGGACACCAACGGCGTCGCGGTCGCTCCGTACGTCCCCGCGATGGGGCCCGAGGAGTGCGTCAAAGATCCGGACCACAGCTGGGATGGCTCGCGCCTGCAATGGAACAACGGCGCGAACGATGGCTTCGTCAAGCAGCAGGAGGCCGCCTACGGTCTCGGCTCGCACGAGCCGATGCAGTACTACACGCGAGATCTTTTGCCGATCAGCTGGGCGCTCGCCGATGCGTACACGACGTGCGATCGCTGGTTCGCGTCGGTGCTCGGTCCGACCTGGCCGAATCGGTTCTATTGGATGTGCGGCACGTCCGGCGGGTTGATGGACAACGAGCTGCCGGGCTCGAGTGGCTCGGTGACGTTTCCGACGATCTTCAACAGCCTGCACGACGCGAACATCGACTGGGCCTACTACTACGGCTCGATCCCGGTCGTCTCCGCGCTCGATAGCCCGGGCCAGTACCAGATCGACGTCACGAACAACGTCAAGAACTTCACCCATTTCATGAACGACGCGATGACCGGCAACCTGCCGACCATCACATACATCGATCCGGCGTTCTATCAGAACGACGATCATCCGCCGATCCATCCGATCAACGGCCAAGCGCTGATCTCGACCGTGTACACCGCGCTCGCGAAGTCGCCGCAGTGGAAAAACACGCTGCTCGTCATCACCTACGACGAGCACGGCGGGTTCTTCGATCACGTCTCGCCCGGGATGACGACCGACGACATGCCGGCGTTCATGCAGCGCGGCTTCCGCGTGCCGGCGATGGTCATCGGGCCGTACGTCAAGCAGGGCTACGTCAGCTCGGTCGAGCTCGAGCACACCTCGGCGCTCCACCACATCGAGGAGACGTTCGATCTGCCGCCGCTCAACAGCCGGACCGCGGCGCAGAACGATCTGAGCGACTGCATCGATATGGATCGACTCGCGAAGGGCGATTGGGCGCCGCCGATCGAGCTGCCCGACGTCGACCCCGACTCGTGGCAGATGGGCCCGACGTGCATGTACACCGGCAGCGCACGCACGGAGCCCGAGCACGTCGATCCGATCACCGCGTGGGCGAACAAGTACCCCGAGCGGATCAAAGGCCTCGACTTGCGGCCTCAGTTGCCGCAGTACGAGAAGGCGATCAAAGACTTCATGCGCGCGAACCGCGGCAAAGTGCCGGTCCGTTAACCCACCCGCGACAAGTCCGACACCTCAGTCGGCGATAACAAGCGCGGAGACAAGGTCTCGCTCGACTAGGACCGAGATGTCTCCACGCACGTGGCCGAGGGAAACCTCGGCTTCGTCACTTTCGGCCAGCCAGCGTTACTACACCGCAAGCCACTCGGCTGCGTACCATCCTGGACGAGATCGAGCGGCTGATCGGCGAGATGCGAGTGGGCAAGACGCGAGACGAGATCCAGCAGCTCGTCTACCAAGTCCAGCGATTCGTCCCGGACGTGCACTCGATCATGGAAGTGGTCCGCGTTCAGGTGCGCACTGCGACGTCAGCCGGTCGGCCGGCTTAGCAGAGGATGTCGAGCAGCTGCGCGCGGGTCAGATAGCCTTCGAGCACCGCGACGTACTCGTCGATCATGAGATCCAGCTCGAGCGTCAGGCGCTGGCCGGCGGTGCGGACCACGCGACCCGAGATCGGAATCTCGCTGCCCGCGAGGTGCGCAACGCCGGACATCCACGTGCTGTTGCCGGGCGAGCCGGCCGGCGCGACGATCGAGACGTGGGTGCGCGAGATGTCGGCGATCCTTGAGTTTTTAAACAATCAGGTGGTGTCCGAC
>CAZDGY010000659.1:0-4204 GCA_964504685.1 uncultured Kofleriaceae bacterium
AGGTCGGCTCCGCGGTCGCAGGCCTGCGCGTGACGGCGATCGACGAAGATGCGGTCTCGCTGTCGGGCGAGGGCGGCGTGCAGATGGTGCTCGCCGCGCCCGAGCGCTGGCGGCCTCGCGGCAATGGCGACGACGCGGCGCCAGGCAAACCGGTGAAGACCGCCAAGCCTGACGGCGGCGCACAACCGATCGATCCCTACGCCGCGCCAGTCGATCCCTATGGCGAGCCCGCCGTCCGCGCGGCGGAAGCGCCGGCCCCCATCGCCGCGGGCGAGAACGGCATGCGAGTCGCGGAAGCACCCGGCGCGGTCTCGGCACCGGCTGCGGCTGCCGCACCGGTTGCGGCACCTGCAGCGGCACCGGACGCGGCACCTGCAGCGGTTGCGGCACCTGCAGCGGTTGCGGCACCAGTAGCGGCTCCGGCTCCGGTCGCGGTTCCGGCCGACGCCCCCATCGTGCTGTCCAAGGCCGAGGTCACCGCCGCGCTCGGCAACTTCGGCGCGCTCGCTGCGGGGTTTCGCGGCGAGCTCACCCCGGCCGGCGTTCGGCTCGACTCGATCGCTCCGACCTCGCTGTTCGCGAAAGCCGGCCTGCGAGCCGGCGACGTGATCACATCGGTCGATGGCCACGCGCTGCGCACGATTGACGACGCGGCGAGCCTGTACGCCCGCGCTGGCACCGCCCACGGCTTTGCGATCCAGCTCGTTCGCGCCGGTAAGCCGGTCGCGTTGCACGTCGCGATTCAGTAGCCCGAGTCGAATCGATCGATCGGCCGTCAACGACGGGCCCCCGGAACGGGGCCACCTGGTTTACGATGAGGGCGTGGGACCGGTCAGGCTCGAGCTACGGCTGAACAACCACTCCGAATGGATCAAGATCTTCGATCCGCGCGATTGGACGGTGTTCGTGCCCGCGGAGGCGCCGCTCCCGAACGGCGAAAATCTGCGCATCGACCTCGACGTCGGCGGCTGGCTCGTGACCCTGCGAGGCACGGTGGTCGGCCATCGCCAGGACCCGCCCGGCATGGTCGTGGCCCTCGGCGGGACCGAGCGCGACAAGATCAACTACCTCAACGGGTTCATCCGCGGCGGCCTGCTGAACCTTCGCGAGAAGCGCCGACTGCCGATCAAGCTGTCGGTCACCTACGGCGCAGTCGAAGGCCCGGCGAACACGTTCACCAAGGACATCAACGAAGAGGGCGTGTTCCTGTTCACCGACAAGCCGCTGCCCGAGACGTCGCAGGTTCACATGCTCGTGACCGTGCCGGGGAAAGCGCAGCCGCTGTCGTTGGTCGGCAAGGTGTCTCACACGATCCTGGCAGCCGACGAAGAGCCGCCGGGCATGGGCATCGTGTTCGACCTCGACGACGCGCAGCGCGAGCAGCTGCTCGAGGTCATGAAGGAGCTCGAAGAGCAGCTTCGCACCGGCGGCCTGCCGCCGCCGACCGTCGAGTGAACGTCGACGTTGCTAAGGGCCCGAAATCTTGCCAGACCCGCTCGTGGATGCCACCGTGAGGGCGTGCCCCCGCCGCGTGCATCTGCCGCTGCACGAGCGCGCGCGGCCGCTGTTCCGGCGGTGACGTGGCGCGACGGCGTGCACATCACTGGCACGCCGATCTGGTGCGATGCGCGGCGCCGCCGAGATGCGTGCTTTGCATCATCGGCCGATCGCGTCGGGCGAACCGGGCACGGCCAGCTGATCGCGACACCGACGACGCTCGCGCTGCTCGGCATCGCGGCGACCAAAGGCGCGGGCGGCGATCTATCCGCGCCGCTCAACAAGCGATTCACGCTCGGCACGCTGCGGCTCGAGCTCATTCCGTCGGGCCGAGGACTCGGCACGGCCGCGCTGTATGTCGACACCGGTCCGCGCACCGTGCTCTATGCCGGCGAGATCGGCGCGACCGCCGATGTCCGCACCGCGGATGTCATCGTCGTGGCTGCGCCGTACGGCGACACCCAGCGGTTCGCGCCGGTCGAAGGCGCGGTCGTCGCATGGACGCGCGCACAGCTCGCGGCCGGCAAGCGCCCGGTGCTCGTCGTCGACCATCTGATCGACGCGCTCGAGCTGGCCGGCTGGCTCGCGGCGGCCGATATCGCGATCGCGGCGTCGCGCGCAACCGTGGCCGCAGCGACCCGCGCGCGCAAGCTCGTCGCGGTGCCCGAGATCGCCGCGATCGGTCGCGCCCGGTCCGCGGTGATCCAGCTCGCGACCGAACGGATCCAGCTGCCGGAGCACGCGGTCACGGCGTTGGTGTCCGGCCGGGCACTGGCCGGCTCCCGCGGGTTCGCGGCGGCGTTCGCGTGGACGTTCTCGGCCGGCCGCGACGAGCTGCTCGAGTGGATCGCGAGCACGCATGCAAAGCAGGTCTACGTCACCGGCGCCGGCGCCGACGCGATCGTCGCTGCGGTCGGCAGCCGCGGGCGATCGCTTGGGCCGCCGCGCCAGATGGCGTTGTTCGAGGCGTCGTGAAGGTTCGGATCGCCAATCGCCGCGACGGCGGTTGGTGGTGGCGGCTGCCCGTGCTCGCCGTGATCTGGCTCGCGATCGCTGTGCCGATCGTCGGCTTCCTGGTCGTCGCGACCACCTTGCGGCGGTGGGCGCGCGACTTACCGGACGTGCCCGATCTCGCCGCGTGGCGGGCCCAGGCGCCGCAGACGACGCTCGTGCTCGCCGCCGACGGCTCGCATCTCGCCGAGCTGCCGTTCCACGACGGACCGGCGATCGGCCATCGCACGCTCGTCCCGCTCGATGACGTGCCGCGCGATCTGATCGCGGCGGTGCTCGCCGCCGAGGACGTCCGGTTCTTCGCGCACCACGGCGTCGACTATCAAGCGATCGCGCGCGCTGCCTGGATCAACTATCGCGCGGGTCGCGTCGTCGAGGGCGCGTCGACGATCACCCAGCAAGTCGCACGCAACTTGTTGCCCGCGGAGATCGGCAGCGCACGCACCGCGCGGCGCAAAGTGCGCGAGGCACTCCTCGCCCGAGCGATCGAGCGCAAGTGGAGCAAGCGCGACGTGCTCGAGACCTATCTCGACTTCGTGTTCCTCGGCGAGGGCGCGTACGGCATGGCCGCCGGCGCGCACGCGTACTTCGATCGCGAGCTGTCGCAGCTCGATCTCCCGCAAGCGGCGCTCCTTGCGGGTTTGATCCAAGCGCCGGGTCGGCTCGATCCGTTTCATCATCCCGACCGGGCGCGCGCTCGGCGCGACGAGATCCTCGCTCGCATGGCGCGAGGCGGCCTGATCACCGAAACGCAGCGGGCGACCGCGAGCGCCGCGCCGATCGACTTGCATCACCCGCAGCGCAGCTACGGCACGATCGCGCCTTGGTACACCGAGCACGTGCGCAAGCTCGTCGCGCACGAAAAACCCGAGGAGCTCGCGCGCGGCGGTCTCACGATCGAGACCGCGGCGTTGCCAGCGCTTGGCAGTCAGCTCGCTCACGCCGCGCGGGTTCACGCGCTGCAATGGCGCCACGGCGACACGCTGCCTCAGCTCGGCGCGCTCGTGTGGGATCATCACACCGGGTACATCGAAGCGATCGTCGGCGGGCTCGTGTGGGGATTTGGCGGCGACACATTCGATCGCGTGACCCAGGCCTGTCGCCAGCCCGGGTCGGCGTGGAAACCGATCGTCTACGGCGCCGCGCTCGATGTAGGCGCGATCACGCCCGGCACCGCGCTGCGCGATGCGCCAGTCGCCGAATACGACGAGGCGACGAACACTCACTGGAAACCGCACTCGAGCGGCAAGTTTCGCGGCATCGTGCTCGCCGCCGATGCGTTCGCGGCGTCGCTCAACGCGCCGGCGATCGACGTGTTCGATCGCGTGGGCGCTGCGCCGATCATCGCGCTCGCGCGTCGCTTGGGGATCACGACCGCGCTCACCGACTTGCGACCGATGGCGCTCGGCGCGTCGTGCGTCAAGCCGATCGAGCTCGCGGGTGCGTTCGCAACGATCGCGCGTCAGGGCTGGGCGATCGCGCCGCGGTTCGTCACGCGAATGCGGCGCGGCGAAGCGGTGATCGTCGATCGCGCGGTCCCCGAAGATCCGTGGATCGATCCGGCGCGCCGATTCGATCGCTTCGCAGCGCTCGCCGGTAGCGAGCCCGACGAACGCGTCGGCGCCGACGGCGGCCAGCGGCTCGATGGCCGCACTGCGTTTCAGCTCGTCGACATGATGTCCGCAGTGGTCGAACG
>CAZDGY010000660.1:0-4203 GCA_964504685.1 uncultured Kofleriaceae bacterium
GGCAGCTGTCGACCGAACGCGCACTGGTAGTGACGCGCGTGCTGGTGACCGCCGGCATGGACGAGAAGAACCTGATCCCCGCCGGCGTCGGCGAGCACGATCCGGTCGCGGCAAACACGACCGCGGACGGCCGGCAGAAGAATCGCCGGATCGAGATCGCGCTGTTGCCAGCGATCAACGAGCTGCCTCCGCTGCCGGCGTCGCTCCACGACGACGCCGCGCCGCCGGCGAAGTAAGCCACCTATTCGCGCCAAACGGCTATGGTCGCGGCATGCGAACGCGCGCACTCGGCCGCACTGGAATGGACGTCTCGGAGCTCGGCCTCGGCGCTGGCCCGCTCGGTGGCGACGAGATCGACGATGCGTCGGCGGTCTCGCTCATCCATGCCGCGCTCGATCTTGGCATCACGCTGATCGATACCGCGCCGAGCTACGGCCACTCCGAGCTGCGCATCGGCTACGCGTTGCGCGGGCGGCGCGATCGCGTGGTGCTATCGACAAAGCTCGGCTACGGCGTTCCCGGCATCCCCGACTGGACGGGGCCGTGTATCACCGCCGGGGTCGATGCCGCGCTCGCCCGGCTCGAGACGAGCTGGCTCGACATCGCGCACCTCCACTCGTGCCCCGAGGACGTGCTCGGCCGTGGCGACGTGATCGAAGCGCTCGCCGCTGCGGTCCGCGCCGGCAAGGTCCGCGTCGCCGCGTATTCCGGTGATGGCGAGCCGCTCGACTGGGCGATCGAGAGCGGCGCGTTCGGAGCGGTGCAGTGCTCGATCAGCGTCGCCGATCAGCGCGCGCTCGACGGAGCCGTGCTGCGTGCGCACGACCGCGGCATCGGGGTGCTCGGCAAGCGCACGCTCGCGAATGGAGCGTGGAAGAGCGCGGCACAGCCGTCGGCACCGGATCGCGCGGAATATTGGCGCCGCCTGCGCGCGATGGAGCTGCCACCGCCAGGCGACCGCGCAGCCTTCGCGCTGCGGTTCGCACTCGCGCAGCCGGGGCTGTCGTCGGCCCTCGTCGGTACGACCTCGCGTACGAACCTCGAAGCCATGGTGCGCGCCGCGGAGACCGGCCCGCTCGATCCAGTCGCCACCGAAGCCGCGCGCGCCGCGTTTCGACGCTGCGATCGCGGTTGGGACGGCATCGTGTAGGATCGCCACATGTCGCCGCGGCTACTCGCACTCCTCGCGCTGATTCGCCCGCCGAACGTGTTCACCGCGTTCGCCGATGCGCTTGCCGGCCTGGTCGTGTTGCTCGCGCTCGGCATCGCGGTGCCGGACCGAGGTTGCGCGATCTTGCTCGCGTCCGGTTGCCTCTACCTCTCGGGCATCGTCCTCAACGACGTGTTCGATCGCGAGATCGACGCACGCGAACGTCCGACTCGGCCGATTCCGAGCGGTGCGATATCGGTCGCGACCGCGACGCTGCTCGGCGCCGGATTGATGGCAGCCGGCATCCTGATCGCGGCGTGGATCGGCCGCGCACCCGGCACCCTCGCAGCCGTGCTCGCTGCGTGCATCCTTGTCTACGACGCCGGTGCGAAGGCGACGCCACTCGGTCCGCTCGTCATGGGCGCGTGCCGTGGCCTCGATCTAGCGCTCGCGATCTCGACCGGGCTGTCGCTGGCCTCAGCGTGGCCGCCGATCGCGCTCGCCGGCCCGATCGTGCTCGCGCTTTACGTCACCGGCTTGACCTACATCGCGCGCGACGAGGTCGACGGCAACACGACGCGCCGAGCGCGCACCGGCCTCGCGTTTCTTGCCGTGCTCGCGCTCGCGGTCGTGATCGCGCTCGTCACCGCGCCCGGAATTCCCGCGACGCGCTGGGCGTGGCCGTGGATCGCGCTCGCGCTCGTGCTCGGCTGGTTGAACTGGTCGCCGGTGTGGCACCGCCACGATGGCCGATCGACCGGGCGCGCGATCGGCGGCGGCATCATGTTGATCCCGGTGATCGATGCGGCGGTGTGTGCGGTGGCCGGCGAGCCGTTCTGGGCGCTGACCGTCGCGTTGCTCGTGTTTCCCGCGCTGATGCTCAAGCAGTTTTTCTCGCCGACATGAGGCGTGCTCTCGCGCTCGCGTTCATCGCCTCGTGTGGTGGATCGTCAGCGCAATAGCTCGAGCGCGAGCTCCATCACGTCGGTCGCGTCGAGCTTCGCGCGCGCGAACCGCGGATCGCTGCACAGCAAGACCGGGCCGTCGTCGGACGAAGTCGGCAGCCGACCGTGCGAGCCGCGCACGCGATCGCCATCGATCGGGATGACGTCCATCACGTAGCGAAAGCCGAGCGCCTTTTGCGCGAGCCGGAACGCAGCGCGCGCCTTCGCCTTCCCATCCGCAAACAACAGCTCGGCCGGATCGTAGCCAGGCTTGCGATGAATCTCGACGGTCGGCGCGAAGTCGGGCGCGCGCGCATCGTCGAGCCAATAGTAGTAGGTGAACCACGCGTCGGGCTCGGCGACGAGCACGAGCTCGCCGGCGCGAGGGTGATCGAGTCCGGCGGCGCGCTTGCCGTCGTCGTCGAGGATCTCGGCGATGCCCGGCAGATCGGCGAGCGCCGCACGCGCAGCGGCGGTCGCGTCGGGGCCCGACGTGTAGACGTGCGCGACCTGATGGTCGGCGACCGCGAACGCGCGCGAGGTAAACGTATCGAGCAGCTCGCCCGCGTCGTTCCACGCGACGTCGAGCAGGCCCGCTTCGCGCAGCCGGCGGTTGACGTGGACCGGCCGGTTGACATCGCTGATGCCGTACTCGGACAACACGACGACCGTGACGTCTTGGCTGCGGAAGTAGTCGATCAGCTCGCCGGCGACGGCGTCGAGCTCGGTCGCCGCGCGAATCGCCTCGGGCCCGCTCGAACCGTAGCGCTGCAAGTCGTAGTCGAGGTGCGGCAGATACACGAGCGACAGATCGGGATGATGCGCGTCGAACACGCGGCGCGCAGCCGCGGCGATCCACGCCGACGACGCGAGGCCCGCGCCCGGGCCCCAGAACTGAAACAGCGGGAACTCGCCGAGGTGCTTGACCAGATCCGCGCCGACGCTCGCCGGCTGCGTGTACACGCCCGGCGCTTTGCGACCGTCGGCGTAGTAGACCGGCCGTGGCGTGACCGCGATGTCGACGGTCGAGCCCATCGCGTACCACCAACACAAGTTCGCGCACGTCACCTCGCGCCCGAGCACGCGGCGCGCGGCATCCCACAGCTTTTCACCGGCGACGAGCTTGTTCGACTGCCGCCACAACCAGATCTCGGACTGATCGCGGAACAACCAGCCGTTGCCGACGATGCCGTGATCGCGCGGCAACGTGCCGGTCAACAGCGTCGACTGCACCGAACAGGTCACCGCGGGCAGCACGGTGCCGAGCTCGGCGCGGAACCCGCCGGTCGCGACCGCGGCGACGCGCGGCATGTGCGCGAGCAGCTTGGGGGTCAGCCCGACGATGTCGATGATTGCGAGCTTGGTCATCGCGGGTGTGCTCCGTGGTTTGCGAGCTCGTCGATCGCCCAACGCAGCTCGTTCGCGATGCCGTCGACGAGCGCGCTATCGCCGGTCGCCCGGTCCGCGGTTGGCAGGACGCCCCAGGTGTAGGTCTCGACCTCGAGGTGCGGCACCGGCCCGAGCGTGGCGATCGCCGCGGCGAGCACGGGTGCGATCGCGTCGCGGGTCGTCGCGAACCCGGCGAGCTCGGCGCGATGCACCGGCACGTGAAAGTGGATGCGCCACGGCGAGCCGCGATCGAGCGACTCGAGTGCGTCGGGCAAGTCCATCGCGCTACCGCGGTCGCTGCGCACTTGGTGGAAGTAGCGCGGCTCGGCGAGCGCTGCGAGCGCGGCGGCATCGCGCTCGGGCTCGCGGGCGACGAGCGCGCTCGAGATCTGGATCTTCGCGCAACGCACGCCCGCTGCAGCGAGTGCGGCGAGCGCAGCAGCCGGGTCCTCGCCGACGACCGCGGCGTGGCAGCAGTCGAAGCAGATGCCGACGTTCGAGCCGCGCAGATACGTCGCGAGCTCGGTCGCACGCTCGAAGCCGGCGCCGGGCTCGGGCTCGACCGCGAGCTCGATTCTCCGACCTGTGCGTTGCGCGATCGCGGCGAGCCCGTCGGCAGCGCGCGCCAAGCCATCGCGCGCCGCGGCTCGATCGGTTTGCGCGGAGCCGATCGGCACGGTCGAGATCGATCCGTTCGCCACGTCGTCGGGTAACAGCTCG
>CAZDGY010000661.1:0-4197 GCA_964504685.1 uncultured Kofleriaceae bacterium
GCAGCGGCGATGGCGGGGGCAGCGGTTCGAGCGGCAGCGGCAGCGGCAGCGGCTCCAGCGCACCGACCCCGCAGCCGCAACCCGAGCAGTAAGCGATCAGTTCGTCGCGGTCGGCGGCGGCGTGACGCCGGCATCCGGCGCGACGTCGGAGCCCGAACCGTCCGACGGCGACGACTCTTCGGTGTTCTCGTAGGTCTTCGCCTCGGGCGCCGGCGCCGGCGCAGCGATCGCGATCGACTTCACGCCCTCGAGCCGCTTGCGGCTAGCAACCGCCTCGCTCGAGCCCAGCACGCCGCCCTTTTCGAACGCCGTGCGCGCTTCGTCGAGCCGATCGAGCTGCTCGAGCGCGATGCCGAGGTTGTTGAACATGTAGCCGGTCGCGCCCTTGCGGCTGGTCGCCTCGGTGAAGTGAACCGCGGCTTCGTCGTACTTCTTGAGCTGGAGCTCGACGAGACCGAGGTTGTTCCACGCCCACACGTTATCGGCGTTGACCTCGACCGCTTTTTCGAACGCGGTCTCGGCGCCGTCGTAGTTGAACCGGTTCAGCTCCGCGCGACCGAGCGTGTTCCACGCCAGGCTCGAGTCCGGCGCGAGCTTGACCGCCTTGTTGGCGGCGGCCATCGCGAGGCCGCGCTCGTGCATCGAGATGAACATCCGCGCGAGCTCGATATGCGGCTCTGCGCGCTTCTTGTCGAGCTTGATCGCGGCTTCGAACATCGCGCGCGCGTTCACGGTGTCGCCCTTCGCGGCGAGATCTTTACCTTGCGCGAGTGCGTCGTCGAACTTCGTCGGCGCGACCGGCAGCGCAGCGGGCGCGACGACCGCGACCGGAGCCGGCGTCGCCACCGGGGTCACCGTCGGCATCGGCAGGGTCAGCGCGCGAGTGAACGCCGGGTTGCCGTCGTCGCTCGCGACCGGCGTTGGATCGCCACCGCACGCGGGAACGAGCACCGGGACGAGGAACAGAGCGGAGAACATGAACGAACGGAGTTGCGTCTTCATAAAGAGATCCTCTTGGCGAGCCCTTGCACGGGCTGTTGCTGACGGGAGCTACAGCACCGCTCGTGCCATTGCTCGCGCGAGACGCGACGCCAACTTGTACTGCGATGTGGGTGCGCAGACACGCCATCGTCGACGGCGCTCGCCACAGTGAATTAGCCGTTCGACTCGCGCGTTTATCCAGGCTACGGGACGTGCATCTGGCCGGCCGCGCCGACCGATTCGCCGCCGGTACCCGCCGCGTGACAGTTGCCGGCGTTGCAATCGTTCGTCGCCATCGCGGTCATCTTCGCGGCCGACGGACAATCGCTCGCGTAGATCGAGACCGGAAACGCGAACGACGCAGACGTGTAGAAGTTGCCGTTCTGCTGGACGACGAGGTTCGTGACCTTGCCGTTGGAGTCCGTGATCTCGATGTTCGCGCCGGCGAATGGGATCAACTGCGTCGTGCTCTCGTAGAGCGATCCCGCGAGCGTGAAGCCGTGGTTGTGACAGGACTCGAAGCAGCTCCGGCCGGTGTTGTGGTGACCGTCGCCGTAACTGCTCGTGCCGTCGACGCAGGGCACCGGGCCGCCGCTGCCCAGCGCCGCGTCCATCCACACGATGCCGTGGCCATCGGTGCCGCCCTTCGCATCCACGCCAGCGCCACCGCCACCGCCGCCTCCCGAGCCGACTTCGCCGGCGCATCCGACGAGGGCACCGAGAGCGACGATGCAGCGAAAGGTGCCCATCATGTGAGATGGTAGATCACCTAGCGACCACTCTGCTAGCGCAGAATTGCGGGAGCGATCTACGGGCCGGCGTGCGCGAAAATCGTGACGTCGGCTTCTAGCGACCCGGTCGGTACTGGGCTGTCGTGCGAGACCGACAGCGTCTAACCGACGATCACGTTGAACGGCGTCTTGTAAGTGCCCATGATGTCTACCAGCGCTTGCTTGCCGGTCGGCGTGAACTGCATATCCGTGGCGGCGACCGTCGTCATCGCGTCGATCGCTCCGATCGTTCCGATCTGCTGCACCGCTGGATCTCCGGGGTCGGTGATCGACATCGGCGCGACGTAGACGAGAAGCGGCGGCGTATCGACGTCGAGCGAGTTCGGCGTGATCGCGTACTGCACCGAGTCGACCGTCACTCTGATCACCGGCGCGTCGCTGAGCGTCGTGACCTCGGGCGCATCCATCTGGAGGTCCACCGACGAGTAGACGCCGACTCGCAAGCCGAGGTCACAGGTGTGGGTCGTGACATCGCACGAGCCGGTACAGTTAGCCGCGCAAGCCTCCATCGCCGCCGCGCCGCACACCGTCGGGGTGGCCTCGCAGCTCATCGCCAGGAAGCTCGTCGCGGCGGTCTGGTTAACCTGCCAGCTCGAGGCGTCGATGGTGAAATGCTTGTGGCCAACTTCGAGGGCGACATCGGTCGAGCCCGAGTTGATCACGCCGCACCCGCATAAGAGCGCGACGCCGAGGGGAATGAGGGCCCCGGCCCAGTAACGAAAGCTAGTCATATATGGCCTCTCGAACTGACGAGGTAACGTTAGACAAACAGCATAGCACCGACCGCGGGCGCGCCCTAGTTCCGTCGACAAGGCGTAGCGGTCATCACATTAGAGCGACGCAACAACCTGTTCCGCGACCGTCCAAGGGTCGGTTTTCCCGTCGACGACCCCTCGGGCGAGCTCGCTGAGGCCTCCTCGGTTAGCCATCGCACGCGCGGCGCGATCGGCGAGGTGAGCCCGCACCAGCTCGGCGATCTGCGCGGCAGCTCGGACGGACGCACGTTCGGCAGCCGCGGGCCCGGTCCAGGCACGCGCGCGATGAGCGTCGATCGCGGCTGCGAGCTCGGCGATGCCTGACCCGGCGCCAAGGCCGAGCGTCGCGACGGTGCGCACGATGTCGACGTCTTTGCGCTCGCCGGCGCTGCGCAGGTCGAGCATGTGCATCAGGTCGCGCTCGGTGCGATCGGCACCTTCGCGATCCGCTTTGTTGATCGCGAGGACATCGGCGATCTCGAGCAGGCCAGCCTTGATCGCCTGGATGTCGTCGCCAAGCCCGGGGACGGTAATAACGACCGTCGTGTGCGCCGCGCGCATGACCTCGACTTCGTCCTGACCGACACCGACCGTCTCGATCAGGATCCGTTGGTAGCCCATCGCATCGAGCACGTACGCGATGTCGAACGTCGAACGCGACAGCCCGCCGAGATGGCCGCGCGTCGCGACGCTGCGGATGAACACGTTCGGATCGATCGCGTGACGTTGCATCCGAATGCGATCGCCGAGGATCGCGCCGCCGGAGAACGGCGACGTCGGATCGACTGCGATCACGCCGACCTTCTCCCCCGCCGCGCGGTAGTGCGAGATCAAGCCGTCGACCACGGTCGACTTGCCCGCGCCCGGGTTGCCCGTGATGCCCACGATGTACGCTTTGCCGGCGTG
The DNA here is from genome assembly GCA_964504685.1 of uncultured Kofleriaceae bacterium. Classification (GTDB taxonomy): domain Bacteria; phylum Myxococcota_A; class Polyangia; order Haliangiales; family Haliangiaceae; genus JABFXX01. The sequence goes on from CAZDGY010000661.1 coordinate 3,434, forward strand.
CGGGAACAACGCCTTCAACTGGACGAGCGCATCGGGACGGCGATCGTCGAGGTCGCGCATCAGCCGCGCAGCGGTGCGCTGATCGCCCGCGAGGATCGCATCGACGGCCGGGGCTTGTCCCCGGACGGCAGGATCGCCGGATGGCGATGCGGGCAGATCGACCTGCGAGCTCACTTCTTGAACCGCTGCTCCGGCCCGGCCGGCGTGTAGATCTGCAACGCCTTGAAGTCCTCGCTGACCTCGAACGCGTGCTTCGTGTTTGGCGGAATCTGGATCACCGACGACGCGGTCACCGCGATCGCAGAACCCGCGATCGTGACTGTGCCGGAGCCGGCGAGCACGTACAGCATCTCGGTCTCGTTCGCGTGAATGTGCTCGGGCACTTTCGCGCCGGCCGCGAGCTGGAGGATCGACGCGGACGCGGCGAGCGTCTTGTCGGCGTTTGTGGTCGGGTCGACGAAGATCGTGGCCGCGCCATACACCTTCGCCGCGCTCGCCGGGTACACGACCGGCGCGAGCGGCGCTTTTCGCCACGACGTCACCTCGGGCGTGGGCAGCGCGCCGGCGCGCGCAGTGCCCTCGCGACCTCCGGGCACCGCGACGATCACTGCGTGCAGATCCGCGCCGGCAGCCGCGACCTCGCGTGCCGCGCCCTTGCCAGCGAGCATCATGTCGCCAGCGTGGACGCGGGTCTTCGCGAGCGCGACCGAGCTGACGTCGGCATCGCCGAGGAAGTACCACAGCTCCGCGCGGTCCGCGGAACG
>CAZDGY010000662.1:0-4196 GCA_964504685.1 uncultured Kofleriaceae bacterium
TCCGCGACGTCGCGACCGTGCGCGATGGCAACTCGCCGCAGACCAACATGGTCCATGTTTTAGACAGCAAGTCGGGCGAGACGCACAAGTCCGTGCTGATGGCGATCATGAAGAACGGCGACGCCTCGACGCTCGACGTGACCGATGGGATCAAAGATATGATTCCGAAGACGGTTGCGCGACTCCCCGCCGAGGCGCGCGATCACGTATCGGTCCGGGTGCTGTTCGATCAGTCGGTGTTCGTCCGCGCATCGATCGATGGCGTGCTCAAGGAGGCGCTCGTCGCAGCCGGTCTGACCGCGCTGATGATCCTATTGTTCCTCGGCAGCTGGCGCTCGACGCTGTGCGTGATCATCTCGATCCCGCTGGCGATCTTGTTTGCGCTGATCATGTTGAAGATCCTCGGCCAGACCTTGAACGTGATGACGCTCGGCGGCCTCGCGCTCGCGGTCGGCGTGCTCGTCGACGACGCGACGGTCGAGATCGAGAACATTCACCGCAACGTCGGCCAGCGCAAGCCATTCGTGCGCGCGATCCTCGATGGCGCGCAGCAGATCGCGGTCCCGGCGTTCGTGTCGACGCTGTGCATCTGCATCGTGTTTACGCCGATCGCATTCCTCGACGGAATCTCGCGGTCGCTGTTCGTGCCGCTCGCGCTCGGCGTCGTGTTCGCGATGCTGATGTCGTACGTCCTGTCGCGCACCTTGCTGCCGACGATGGTCCGCTACCTGCTCGCCCGCGAGGCAATGCACACGCACAAGCCGCCGGCGTTCACCCAGTGGTTCGATCGCCACTTCGACAATCTGCGCCAGCGCTATGGCTCGTGGCTCGCGTGGGCGCTGCAGCACCGCGGGTTCGTGATCTCGGGCTTCCTCGTCGTCGCGATCGGATCGCTTGGACTATCGCGGCTGGTCGGCGAGGATTTCTTTCCCACCGTCGACGCAGGGCTGATCAAGTTGCACGTGCGCCAGCCGCCGGGCACGCGGATCGAGGAGAGCGAGCACCGGATCCAGCAGATCGAGAAAACGATCGAGAAGATCATCCGCCCCGAAGACATGGACACGATGCTCGACATCCTCGGCATGCCGTATTCGGGCATCAACCTGTCGCTGTCCGAGGGCGCCGCGATCTCGCCCGCAGACGGTCAGATCTTGATCTCGCTCAAGGAAGGCCACGCGCCGACTGCGGACTACCTGCGTGCGATGCGCGTCGCGTTGCGCCGGGCGTATCCCGACACGACGTTCTTCTTCTTGGCGCCGGATATCACGACCCAGGTGCTGAACTTCGGTCTCGCCGCGCCGATCGACCTGCAGGTGATCGGTCCGATCGGTTCGGAGGAGCAGACGCTCGTGTTCGCGCAGAACCTCGCCGCTCGGGTCGATCGCATCCCCGGCGCGGCCGACGTTCACATCGCGCAGACCCCGAAGGTCCCGCAGCTCGCGGTCGCGGTCGATCGAGTCGAGGCGCAAGAAGCCGGCTTGTCGGAGCGCGATGTCACGAGCGACTTACTCGTTTCGCTGTCGTCGAGCGGCGTGGTCTCGCCTTCGTATTGGGTCGACAAGCGCGGCACGCAGTACCTCGTCGCGGTGCAGACCCCGCAGTACGAGGTCAACAGCATCGATGCGCTGCGCAGCACCCCGGTGTCGACTTCCGGAGGTAAGGCGCAAACCGTCGGCAACCTCGCGCAGATCTCGCGCACGTCTGGCCCGGCGAACATCACGCACTTCAACGTGTTTCGCACCTACGACGTACAAGCGAACGTCGACGGTGCGGACCTTGGCTCGGTGTCGGCAGGAGTCGACGAGGTCATCGCCGATATGCGTGCACACGCGCCGCAAGGTGTGCGGATTATCGTTAAAGGCCAGGTCGAGAGCCTGGCGAGCGCGTTCAGCGGCCTCCAGTACGGCCTGATCTTCGCGGTCGTGCTCGTCTATCTGCTGATGGTCGTGAACTTTCAGTCGTGGCTCGACCCCTTCATTATTCTGATGGCGTTGCCGGGCGCGCTCGCTGGCATCATGTGGATCTTGTTCCTGACTCGCACCACGCTGTCCGTCCCCGCGCTGATCGGCTCGATCATGTGTATCGGCGTCGCGACCGCAAACAGCATCCTCGTCGTGTCGTTCGCGAACGATCAGCGCCACCACGGCCGCGATGCGCGGCAGGCCGCGTTGGCCTCCGGCATGACTCGGCTACGCCCGGTCGTGATGACCGCGCTCGCCATGATCATCGGCATGGTCCCGATGGCGATCGGCCTGGGCGATGGTGGCGAAGCGAACGCCCCGCTCGGACGCGCGGTGATCGGCGGCCTCGCGATGGCGACCGTCGCGACTTTGTTTTTCGTTCCCGTGATGTACAGCTGGCTGAGGCAGAAACCTCCGGCGAGCAAGGTAGATGAACTGCTGTGAATGAACCCCATCCGCAACCGCCGCATGACACGCCCGAAGAGCTTGGCTTCGTGCTCCCAGCCCCCGCGGCGACCTCGAAGCTGAAGGTGCTAGCGTTCGTCCTGCTGCTCGGCGGCGGCGCTCTCGCGTTCGGCTACGCCCGTCGCAATGATCCGGCGAATGCTCCGATCGGCAGCGAGCAGACCGGGACCGTCAAGGTGCAAGTGATCAAGCCGAAGGCGCTATCGAGCGATCGCGCGCTCGAGCTCCCCGGCACGGTGAAAGCGCTCGAAGAGACCAAGATCTATCCGCACACGGCGGGTTACGTGAAGCGCTGGCTCGTCGACATCGGCGACAAGGTCACCGAAGGCCAGCTGCTCGCAGAGATCGAGATTCCGGACGTCGACGCGCAGCTCGCACAGGCGCGCGCGCAGGTGCTGCAGGCCGAAGCGGCGGTCAAGCAGGCGAAGGCACAGGCGACCTATTCGACCTCGAATGCGGCGCGCAACCAGGTCATGCTCGATCAGTCGCTGGTCGCCAAGGGCACGGTCGAGCAAGCGCAAGCGCAAGCCGGCGCGGATCAGGCCACGATCGTCGCGGACGAAGCGAACGTCGTCGCGCAACAGGCGAACGTCAAGCGGCTCGTCGAGCTGACCTCGTTCTCGAAGATCACCGCCCCGTTCGCCGGCAGGATCACGTCGCGCGCGATCGAGCGCGGGCAGCTCGTCGGAGACACGACGACCGCGAGCACTGCGTCCCCGATCTACACCCTAGCCGCCACCGATCCGGTGCGAGTGTTCGTCGACATGCCGCAGACCGTGGCGACTAGCGTCGTCCCGGGCACGGCGGCGATCGTGACCACGCGCGAGTATGCGGATCGAAAATTCCCGGGCAACGTCACGCGGTCGGCCGGTGCACTCGATCCCGACTTGCACACGATGACGACCGAGATCCAGGTGCCGAACAGCGACGACGCCCTGATGCCCGGGATGTACGTCCAAGCGCAGGTGACGCTGTCGGTGCCGCATCGCGTGGTCGAGATACCGGCGACCGCGCTGTACAACGACGCTTCCGGCGTTCGGGTTGCAACGGTCGACGCACAGCACAAGATCCACTTCGTGAAGATAGTGATCGAGCGCGACACCGGCGCGACGCTGTGGATCGGCGGCGGGCTCACCGGCGACGAGAAGATCGTCAAGATCGCGGTGCCGTCGCTGATCGAGGGCGATGTCGTCGATGTCGCGGAGACTCCGGACCCGGCTGCGGGCTCGGGCTCGGCTTCCGCAGCAAAGAAGTGAGAGAGCGTGTGGAGCCTCAGTAATTCGGGCACGGCCCCGGCGTCGTCCGGACCGTGTTGACGTAAGGCAGGATCGCCGCGTCCATCTCCGGCGTGTGGTCGCCGAACGGATACGCGAACGCGACCGGCGTCGGGTAGCCGGCGTCGGTCAGGACGGTGAACGACGGCAACACCTCGTCGGCCATATACGCGTCGAGACCGTACTGCGCGACGTAGTCCGCGCCGTGCAGATGGTTCACGGTGTGAGGCTCGACGTCGTGGCCGTCGGCGTGCAGCGTGGCGATCTCGGCGTGCTCGGCGTCGGTCATGTCGGTCCAGCGCGTGACGAACAGCGTGATCTTCGCGCCGTGCGCGTTCAGCATGTCGCGCGCGAGCATCCACTGATCGGGCGAGTTGTCGTCGAACGCGAACGCGAGACCGCCGACTGGCGTCGCGCTCGGCACGAGCTCGCGAAACGTGAAGTACGTCAGGTTGTAGTGATCGGCGAGCTCGAACACGTGCTCGAGCGTTGCGAG
>CAZDGY010000663.1:0-4192 GCA_964504685.1 uncultured Kofleriaceae bacterium
TTGTCGGACGTGTAGTACGTGTACGCGCTCGGCGCGAGCGTGTACTTGTCTTCGAAGAAGTCAGCGTGACCCTGCAGGTAAAAGCGATAGCCGGCCTGCAAGCGCCACCTCGGCCTCGCGACCCGGACGTCGAGTCCAGCGCTGAGGCTATTCAAGTCCCAGCTGTCGTGCGACAGCCGGACTTCGGGGTGGAGCGCGAAGCCTGCCGCGAGCGAGTGCACCCATTCGAACACGACCGCGTGGCTGAGCCGGGTCTCCGGTTCGTGCTCTGGTAAGCCGGCGACGCTGCCGATCGTGTTCGCGAACGTGATCTGCTGCGCGCCGAGCACCGCAGTCCAATCGCCGAACCGAACGTCGCGGTATGGAGATGCGAGGTAGCCGTCGGCGAACTTGCCGTCGTAGCGCACGCGGAGCGCGTCGTTAGGCGTGAGTACGCGCGCCATGCCGAGCGACCACCCGGCCGCGATCATCTTGTGATGCAGCGTCGGGTCGAGCACGCTCGACACCCAGTTGTCGGTCAGCGTGAAGCCGCCGAGCAGTGTCAGCGTCCGATCTAGCAGGTCATACGATCCGTTCAGCCCTCCGCTCACACTCTCGTAGTCGGTTTCCTTTGCGACCGCGCCGGTGAAGCCCGCGGTGTGCCCTTTGCTGTCATTCCACCCGGATCCGCCGGTGAGCTGATAGCGCGTGTCGGTCATCTGTCCGCCCGACGTCGAGCTGCGCCCCGACGCGCTCGTGACGACGTCGACCTTGCTGAGCGCCGGCGACGAGCGAACGTCGACGGAGGCGCTCGTGACCGCGTCGATGCCGAAGCTGGCGTTCAACGACCAGCGGCCAAAGGTATGGGCGAGCGAGCCGAGCGCACGGTAGACCGTCGTCTGATCGCTGTCGGTGTAACCGCCGACCCGGATCGTGCCGGTCGTTGGGGTGCCACCATCGGATACCGGAGCAGCGGCCGGTTGGGTGTCGAGCTCGCGCTGGATCTCCTCGGGTGTCACCGACGGCGCGTCATCGCCCGGTGGTCCGGTGGTCGTGGCCGGCGGTGGCGATGGCGCGGTGGCCCCCGGCGGTGAGAGCCCCGGTGGATCGGCGTCTGCCACACGCGCGGTGTGGATGATCAGCGCGCCGATGGCGATGGCGATCGCGCGGGTCAATTGCAGCCGCAACCGGCGCCGGCCGCGCCAGGTCCCGCAGTTGGGAACGTCGCGCCTTCGGTGATCTCGAGGATGCCGGCGCGTTGTCCGTCGGCGACCGGATCCATCTCGAATTGCATCGCCGGGCTCGCGAGCCGAGCGCGCTGCGTCGGGCGAACGTGACTACAGCTGGTGAGAGCACAGAGACTGATCGCGATCAGCCAGCGACTCACCCGTCGCGTCGAAAGTTTGTCGAGCACCCCTGCACGTTAGCGTGCGTTTCACTCGCTGCGGCAACGAAATCTGCTGCGCAAGATCCGTACACGGTCGACGATAAGTTTCGGTCGTCACGATGCGCGCGAGATCACGCTCGACGCCGCGGCAGAACGCGGCACGAACGTCGAGTCTTGCGGCGAACGCGGGAAACCTCGCTGCTTTATCTGCGCTTAACCTGACGGCTCGACGAACCGCCCTACGGTGACGTGTGCACCGTCTCGTTCTGGCGTTCACGCTCGCGCTGGTCTTACCGCCCGCGGTGCACGCGGATAGCTGGACGAATGGTCCGGCGGGTCGACGACGCATCCATCATCTGATCGCGGTCGCGAGCGGTGCGGCGATCTACGCCGGCTCGGTCGCATTCGAAGGTTCGATCGGACCGACCGCGTGTCGATGGTGCGCGATGCCGGACTTCGACGAGGATGTTCGCGAGCGCCTCGTGTGGAGCTCGCCGACCAGCGCGGTCGAGCTGAGCACTGTGTCCGGCTATATTGCCGCGCCGGTCGCTGCGCTCGGGCTCACGTTGCTGTCGGCCTACGCCGACGATGATCTTTCATGGGCGCGCGCGATCGATGACGAGCTTCCGATCCTCGAAGCGGCGACCTACAGCGCGCTGCTCAATCAAGCGGTGAAGCTGTCGGTGGCTCGCGAACGACCGTACGCAGTGTTTGCGACAAAGCCGATCACTCCAACCGTCGACAGTCATCTCTCGTTCTTCTCCGGCCACACGACACTTGGCTTCGCACTCGCGGTGAGCGCAGGCGAGGTCGCGCACCGCCGTCATTCGCGCTACGAGCCGGCGATCTGGGCGATCGGCCTGAGCCTCGCGACGGTGACGGGTTACTTGAGGATCGCCGGCGACGAGCACGCCGCGAGTGACGTCCTCGTGGGCGCGGCGGTCGGTTCCCTCGCCGGCTACTTCGTGCCGAGATTGTTGGGCACACTTCCGCGCTCGCTCGTGGTCGCGCCGACCGCAGACGGCCTCGCGGTGGCCGGGCATTGGTGAGGCCGTGGGCGCGAGCGGCGCGAATTGCTACGGCGATCGTCCAGTTCGAGCCAGATCGTCGCGCATGCAACGCTTGTGCGTGAGTGATTCCGATGACCTCGCGACTGGTCTTCACGTTGCACGCATGCGCGCCAATGCGCGCGCTCACGTTGTTCGTCGCTGTAACCGCAGTGTCATGTCGGCAGCCGACGGTGTACGAAAACGTCGACGCCGAAACCGGAATGCACCACGGCGATGCATTGGGCGCTCACGATGTAACGCTCGACGATGTGGCGCACGACGCGGCGTCGGTCACCGATGCCCCGCCGACGTGCGCGCCTGCCAACATCATCCATGGCGACGGTCACCACAATCCCGGCCAAGACTGCATGGGGAGCTGTCACGACCATGGGTTCTCGCTTGCCGGCACGCTCTACCTCGCAGACAACGTCACGCCCGCGAACAACGCGACGATCTCGATCGTCGATGCGAACGGCGGCAAGCAGGACATCATCGTCAGCACGAACGGAAACTTCTTCTCGTACCTGCCAGCCGCGTTCCCGATCCATGTCGAGTCGAGCCTGTGCCCGAGCACGCAGTTCATGGTCTCGACCGCGACCACGGGCGGCTGTAACACCGCCGCCTGCCACGGCGGAGCTCAGGGCGTCGCGCACCTATAGCGACCGACCCCGTTACGGGAAATGCAGCGTCGCCTGTCGGCAAGGCACCGGATCGCAGGCCGTCCCGTTTAGATAGTCTCTCGAGTACGTCGCCGCTGCGTTGCTGGTCGCGAGCGTGGCTGCGTTTTGCGTGATCAACACCGAGTAGTCATCGCCGTCGGCAAGCGCGGCGGAATCCTCAGAGGTCTGCATCACATACGTGATGCGGTTGCCCGAGCGCTGGAGCGCGACGCGACCGTCAAAGCCGCCATCGAGCGAAGTGCTGTCGACGTTGCCATCCTCGGCCAATCCTGCAGCGAGCAGGGTCGCCGAACCGCAGCGGTCCCCGCGGCACAGCGTCACGGCGATGACGTCGGTCGTATCGCTGGTTTCGAACGAGCCATCGATCGTCGCGCCCGCTGCGTCGCAGACCGCATTGCCGCACGTGACGTTAGACGCGCTCGTCGGATAGAGCTCGAGATGCGCTTCCAACCAGGATCGATCGCAGACATCGACATCCTCGTCGTATCGGACCGGTCGCGTGACATCGAGCAGCGAGGCGCCGGTGGCATCGGTGATGGTCAGCTCGTAGACATCGCCATCCGCGAGCGGGAGGTCCGCTACCTGCGGATCGACGTCGATACGCGTATACCCGTCAAGCTCGTCGGTCATCGAAGCGATATCGATCTCGGCCGCGGGTGGACTGTCCGTCGGCGTTACGAGGCCGAACGAACCTGACGTGCACACTGCATTGCGACACATTTCGACGGCGACGTTCGACAGCGCTTCCGGAGTGTTCGCGAGGTGCGCGGTGAGCGAGACGCTCGGCGGCACCGGCATGTTGCAATTCACGCCCTCGCGCCGGTCACAGCCACCGAGGATGCAGACGATCAAGATGAAGCGCTTCATGACCTGGCGCGAATATGGACCGAGGTCGGCTCCAAATCTACGTTCGATCGCCGACGTCCGGCCTCGCGAGCCGATTCGACAGAACGACGTTCGCGTCGCGAGCGACGACGAAAAACTGAGAGCCGCATGCCGTGCGCTGCGAAATCATTGCCGCGCGTCGGTGGCACGTCGCGTGCTACCTCCGCGATCATGAAGCTGAGCCGGTGTCTGTTCTTGCTCGTGTCCGCGTG
>CAZDGY010000664.1:0-4189 GCA_964504685.1 uncultured Kofleriaceae bacterium
ACCTCATGGAGCAGCGGCAGCTGCGCCGCATCCTGGTCACCGACGAGCACGGCTACTGCATGATCGGCGATCTGCCGGACGGCGACTACGTCGTGTCCGCTTACTACCTAAACCTCGCGATGCAACGCCATCGGATCCATATCGATCGCAAGACTGGCGCACGGATCCCGTTCACGCTCAAAGAGGGTACGAAGGACGAGGAGCATCTGCAGGTACAAGCGTTGGCTAGCCACTAGCCGATCGACACGAATACCGCCGCGCCGCTGGCGCGGACCTCGACCAGCCAAGGCAACAGCTCGTCTTCGAGCATGAACGCCATGCCGCGCGGCGTGCGATCGATGCGGGCGAGCAAGCGGTCGAACGTGTCGAGCTCGGTGCTCGCGATCCACGCGTAACGATTCCAATCGGAGCGAAGCGTCGCCCCGACGAGGGGCCGACCGTGGAGGAGCACGTCGTGCAGCGCGCGTTCGGGGTCGGGCAACGCTGCGGTGATGGCCTCGAGCCCGTTCCATGGGCCGCCGACGTCGAACATCACCGCGGGTGCGGGCTCACGGACGTGATACGCGAGTGCGCCGATCAACGCCGCGAGCGCCGCATCCTCGATCGCGGGTTGCGATGCGCGCAGCCGGCCGGAGAGCAGCTCGTCGACCAGCGAGTCGTCGAGCTTGCGACCTTTCGCGCGCAGCTCGTCGATGATCGCGCGCCCGTGGGTCCAGCCGTCGACGCCAAACAGCGCGGTCAACTTCGGCATCGCGATCGGATAGAGGTCGACGCGCAGGCTCATGCGGCATTCTATCGCTAGCGAGCGTCAGGACGCGTAACGGAGCAAGCTCGACGGTACGATCAGCGCGCGCGTGCCGAACACGCTCGCCAGCTCGACCTTCGCGTAGTGCCGGCCGACGCCGCGCGCGACGCCGTCGAAGCGGGCGACTCTGTGATAGCGAGTCCCGTCGCGCCAGCCGCTCGACTGAGGTGCCTTGCGGCCGTCGATCGCGACCGTCAGCTTAGGCGGCACGAGCGCGCCATCCTCCGCATAGAGCGCGACGTCGAGCTGCCCGGGCTCGAGCACATCCAGACTGAGTCGCCACGGACCGTAGAGCACGGACACGTAGTTGACATTCCGCCATCGGCGAGCGCCGACGATCGGGGCGGAAGCCGGCTCGACGAGCGGTGGTGGCACGGGCTCGCGCTCGTCGCGGCACAGCCCGTACGGCAGCGCGAGCATGTAGGTCGCGTCGTCGATCCGGACCTCGAGCGCGGTGTCGGCGAGTGGCTCGGTCGGCGATGGGAGCTGCCACGCCTCGGCATGCTGGTCGGAACCGCTGCCACCGCAGCCCTGCGGGAACGGTTCGGGACGCGTCTCGATCGCGCGGCTCGTCCGACCGTTGATCCACGTCACGCCGACCGCCGACGCTGCGGGCAACAGCGGCGCGCGCTCCGCCTTCGCCTTCGCCGCCCGCTCGTCGACTGCGGCGCGAAAATCAGGTGCGCTCGGGTCGAGCCCGCGCATGATGTCCCGTTGCTGCGGGAGCACGAACGAAAGCTGGAGGAGGGGGGCACCGTCGTTCGCGAACACGGCCGCATCCATCTCCGATCTCGTCCCGTATTTGCACGGCAGCGCACCGAGCCACACGTTCGACCAGGCGATCATGTCGTTGCCGCTCATCGCGCGTTCGACCACTGGGTTTGGACGATGCGCCAGCCGGCGTCTTCTTTGACCCACGCGGCGAGCACGCGGAACGTCTGGGTGACGAGCGTGCCATCGCGATCGGCGTCGGTGAAATCGACGTTCGCGATTCCCCAGCCCGCGCGGTCGCCGATCGCGCCGACCTTGACCGCATCGTGCAGCCGCAGCTTCGCCTTGAGGTGCGCGAACGTCTTGCGGATCGCATCGCCGCCGACGATCCGTTCGCCGGGCGCGCTGCCGAAGTTGAACGCGTCGCTGCGCGTGCTGCGCGCGTCGACGAACGCGGCCTTCGACGCGAACGCGCGACGCATCGCCTCGGCGAGCGGCGACGCATCGTGGCTGTTCGGGATCGCGTCGGGCGCAGGCAGCGTGCCGTCGCGCGCGGTCTTGTACGCGACCTCGTTCGGCACCGCGACCGCGAGACAGATCGCGACGATCGACCACGTGCCGTTTTGCTCGGCGAGCACCGCGGTCGATACGAACTTCTTCGCCGGCCGCTTGTCGGCGTTGACCCCGAGCTCTTGCGCGACCCAGGCGACCTGGCCGTCGCGCCCGATCGCGAGCTTGTGAGCATCGACGCCGAACCCGCCGTCGGGTGGATCGCCCAAGTCGTGGCGCAGGATCGCGATCGCGGCATCGCGTCCCTCGCCGAGCTCGTTCGCTTCGGCGCCGAACATGAATAGCTTGGGCGCGAGCACGCCGGCGAGCTCGCCCGCATCGACGTGGACGAGCGCGGCATGAAACGCGGCGATCACTTCATCCGGCCCCGCGGGCGGCGAGCCCGAGCCCGAGCCCGAACCCGAGCCCGAGCCCGAACCCGAGCCCGAACCCGTGCCTGCATCCGCACTCGAGCTCGTACTCGCGCTCGCGCTCGATCCCGATCCCGCCTTCGCGGACCCAATGTCCGCGGTCTTCCCACTCCCACTCCCACTTCCACCGCCGCCGCTACTCGCCGCGATCGCTCCGATCCCGACCGCGACCAGCGTCACCCCGATTCCGACGACGACGTACGGCCAGATCGCGCCCTTGGGCTTCGGCGGGTTCGTGACCATCTCGGTCGGGCTCGACGCGCGCAGCGGCTCGAACCCCTTGCGCGTCCGCACCGTGCGCTCGCCCCCGCTACGAGGCCGCGCCCGCCAGCGCTTGACCGCGAGCGCACTCGGAATCGCGATCAGGCATACCGCACCGCTCGCGAACATCACGACCGCCGAGATCGTGATCAGCGTCTCGGCGCCGCGGCCGTTTCCGGAGCGCAGCATCTGGAACACCTGACCGAGCCCGCTATCCCCGCGCGGCAACACGATGCCGAACCCGACGTCGATCAGCGCCGCGAGCCCGAGCGCGACCGGCCGCGAGCCGTACGCGAGCGCGCCGACGATCAGCGCGGCGACCGCCGCGACCGCAGCGCCGACCGCGGCATGCGTACCGTGATGCAGATCGTGCGCGGCCGGTAACGACGCGAGCGACAACACGAGGCAGCCGGCGCCGATCAGCTGGGTCAACAGCCCCGCTGCGATCACGAGAAGGCGTGAAGGCGCCTGTTCTGCCATCGGCGGCTGATCTTAATCGACGTCGGGCGGCGGTGGCAGCGCATCGGCGCCACGCTTGCGCACGCGCAACGGTACGAGCGCTTCGCCGTTGCTGCGATTCGCGAGCTGGCCGCACGCGGCATCGATGTCGTCGCCGCGCGGCGTGCGCAGATAAGTCGGCATGCCCAGCCGCTTGCACTCGGCCATGAACGCGTCGATCACCGCCGGCGCCGGGCGCTGATACGGCGCCTCGGGGTGCGGGTTCCACGGGATCACGTTGACCTTGCACTTGAGACCGCGCAGCAGCTTCGCGAGCTGAGCGGCGTCGCGCACCGAGTCGTTGACGCCGGCGAGCAGCACGTATTCGAACGTGATCCGCCGCCGTTGTTCGAGCGGATACGCGCGCAGCGTGTCGAGCAGCTTGCCGATGTTCCACTTGCGATTGATCGGCATGATCTGATCGCGGATCGCATCGTTCGGCGCATTGAGCGACACCGCGAGGTTCGGCCGCACATCCTCGGCGCCGAGCTTGGCGAGCTTCGGCACGAGGCCTGCGGTGGACAGCGTGATCCGGCGCGGCGCGAGGCTGGCGCCCTTTTGGTTCGTCAGGATCCGGATCGACTTGAGCACGTTGTCGTAGTTGTGGAGCGGCTCGCCCATGCCCATGTAGACGAGGTTCGACAGCCGTCGGTTCGGATCGACCTCGGCGAGCAACCTGCGCGCGATGTAGACCTGATCGACGATCTCCCCGGCGTCGAGGTTGCGCACGAGCCCGAGCTTCGCGGTCGCGCAGAACTGACAGTCGACGGCGCAGCCGATCTGCGACGAGATACACAGCGTCGCTTTGTCGCCGTCGGCATCGGGGATGATCACGCTCTCGATCGAGCGGCCATCGGCGGTGGTCAGCCGCAGCTTGCGCGTGCCATCGCGCGATGTCTGGATTTCGGCGACCGTGAGCGTGCCGATCCGGATC
>CAZDGY010000665.1:0-4187 GCA_964504685.1 uncultured Kofleriaceae bacterium
TCGATCGTGCCGACGGTCGCTGCGGTCATCGCGACGAGCTCCGCAGCGCGCAACGCATCGCCGAGCTCGCCGATCGCCTGAACCGCGCGATCCGGGCGCTGCGACAAATAGCTGGCGAGTCCAGCAGGCAGCGCTGCGATCGCCTGCGCGAGCTCGCCCTGGCCCGCCGGTGCCGGAGTTGTCATCGCGGCCGGTGCGGTCGCAACGGATGCGGCCGCTGCTGACTCGGGGCTGCGTCGAACATCGCGCGCAGCCGCATCGCGCGCTTGCTCGTGCAGGCGCGAGGTCTCGCGGCGCTGTTGCGTTTCGCGGACGTCGCGCGCATCACGCGCCTCGGTCGCGCGTTGGCGGAGCTCGGCTTCGATGCGTTGTTGCGCGGCGTTCGCCTGCGCGACTGCGGCCGCCGACGTCGCGGCGCGCTGGACGTCCGCGATTCGCACGCGCTGAGCCGCGAGATCCTCGATCACGCGCTGATTCGCTTCGGCTTGCGAGCTTGCGGTGGCGGCGGCCTCGGCGTCGGCCGCCTGTGAAGCCTGCGGGGCACGCGGGCTCGGCGGCGTTACCAACTCGGGCGCTGCGAGTGACGTGCGGGTCGGCGCGACCTCGGCCGGCGCACCGGCGCGTTGCAGCAGCGTCGTTAGCAGCGAGCGCAGCCCCGGCGACGCCGAGGCCGAAATCGTCGGCGATGCGAGCGGAGCCATCGCGCGCGACATCACCTCGGCCGCGTTCGCGGCGGCGAACGGCACGAGAGGCGAGTACGCGGCACCGGACGCATGCGGCGGCGCGACCGACAACGACGGCGCGATGTACTCGTGCAGCGCCATCGGCACGTGGCTCGCGCGGGTCGCCGGCGAGACGTACGTACCGCGCGTGGTCAGTAGCGTCGGCGCTTCGTCGCTGGTCGCTTGCGCACCGGCGGTCTGGCGGGCAGCCGCCATCCAGTCGATCTCATCCTGATACCAGGGCCGGGGAAACACCCAAGACACCGGCTTGCCGCCGTGCTCGTTGGCGCGGCTAGTCTGCATCTTCGAGAACATCCGCAGCGACGGCGAGCGCTGCGCCGACTCGAGCCACGGCGTGACGAGCCGATCGACAAATCCGAGCGTGCGCAGCGGGCGCACCCGTTGCGCGCCCGCCTCCGGAGCCCAGCGCTCGGCGTGGCGATTCGCGACGTGCATCGCCGCGCCGCCTGCACGAGTCGCAAACGCCGGCGCTGCCAGCGCCGACGCTAGTGCCCGTGGTTCGCCGTCGTTTTTGCCGGGCGCCATTGGTTAGCCGAACTTGATGCCGTTGTGAGCGATCTCGAGCGTCTCGATCGCGAGCTCGCTCTTCGAAGCGTCGAACTCCGACAGCTCCCATTTGCACGGCCAGCCCTTGTAGAACGTCCAGGTCGCGACCGGCTTCATCGCGGTGTTGAGCTGGATGATCGTGCCGGTGTCGATCCGGTGCATGAGCGCGGGGTCACCGCTGAGCCAGTCTTGGCGCCACTTCAGCAAGTCGCTCGAGCCGGTGAAGCCTTGCTTGAGCACGATGTTCGACCACTTCGTCGCGCCGACCAGCTGGAACGTCGTGTCGTTCGCGCCGCCTTCTTTGACCGCGATCGTCTCGGTCTCGTACCGCAGACCACTCACGCTCTTGAAGAACGCTTCGCCGCCGCTGCCACTCGTCAGGTTGAGTTGCACCTTGAAGCAAAAGACCGGTAGCGGGTCTTTGCGGTTCGCGGGGTTGTTGGGGTCTGGGGGCGTAGTGGCCATGTCGTGCTCCTAGGAAGCTCTACGTCGCAGCGTCGGGCCCGGCCATGGTCTGTACGAGAGAGATCATGATGAACTCGGCCGGAGCCACGGGGGCTACGCCGATATCGCAAAGCAGAAGGCCGCTTTCCACCTGGTCGGGGGGGTTGGTCTCAGCATCGCATTTTACGAAGAACGCCTGCTCGGGATTCCCTCCCGACAGCATCCCCTTGTTATGGAGATCCGACAGGAATGCGACGGTTCGGGTCTTTACGAGATCCCACGTCCGCTCGTTGTTTGGCTCGAACGTGATCCACGCGAATCCGGCCTCGAGCGACCGCCGTAACATGATGAAAAGACGGCGAACCGAGATGTAGCGCCATTGCGGGTCGGATGACGCAGTGCGCGCCCCCCACGGCCGGACGCCGCGCTGTAGGCGAAAGGTGTTCACCGAGTCGCTGTTGAGGATGCCGATGTGGTCTTCGGTGACCCGCAACGCGAGGTCCTGGGCCCCCTCGATTTGGAGGTTCGCGGGAGCGTGGTGGACCCCGTTCTGGTCTTGCCGGGCATAGCAGCCGGCGAGGAATCCGGACGGCGGCACCGACCGGACCTTGTCGTCGAACCCGGTCGCGCGCAGCCATGGCCAGTAGTACGCGCAGAACGACGAGTCGGTGCGCCGCCGCCAGCGCCGGACCCACTCGATGTCCTTGCTCTGCGGGATGTCGAGGATCACGAACCGATCCTTCTGATTCTCGCAGATCGAGATCATCTGGTCCTGAACACGTTGCGCCTTGAGCTCGCCCGATGGCCCGGGCTCGCGATCGTAGAACCGCATCGCGTCTGGCGCGATCAGGATCCCGATCTCCTCGTTCGCCGCGAGACCGAGCAGGCCCGAGCGCTGGTCCGGACCGAAGTCGTGGCCGATGAAGTCCTCGGGCGTGATCGCGACATCGCCATCGCGGCCACCGGTCAAGCGCGTCATCACGATCGCGTCCGGCATGTTGTGCGGCACTGGCGACGTGGTCTTGAGATCCTCGACGCGAATCAACCGCGAGCGCTGCGCGATCACGGTCGGCGCGTAGTTGCGCGACGTCGGATGCATCTGCAGGCCTTTGAACACCTCGCGGCGATCTTTCATCGCGACGTGGATCTCGAACGTCATGACCTCGAGATACGTCGGTGCGGCCGCGCGATGACGACGATTGACCGGCGTCGACGTGCTCCACTTGATGACCTTGTCGCCGACCTCGCTGATCACGACATAGTCGGCGTTCTCGCGATCGTAGATCTTGACGAGCGCTCCGACCTCGAAGCCGCGCGCCTGGTTGAGGTGCGCTTCGCCGGAGCCGATGTCGAGGTCGCGCGTCAGCAGCGCTTGCGCGCCCGGCGCGTGGATGCACTTGAACCAGATCAAGTTGCCCCACAGACCCTCGTTCAGCGCGCGGATCTTTACCGACGGTTTGTTCCACGCGTCGTCTTGGAGGTGCTCGGCGCACGCCGCCTGGTCGAGCCCCGCGAGCTCGCCCTTGGCCGGCATGTGTGCGACGCGCACGACCCAACAGTCGGTGCCGCCGTTCTTGAAGAAGCCATAAACCGAGTCCGACGTGTACGACTCCGGCGTGTAGCCGAAGAGCTCGACGAACTCGTCCCAGTTGCCGAGCCGAGTCGGCTCGTTCATCGGCCCCTTTTGCGTGACGCCGACGAAACCGGCGACGCGCGTGTTAGCGATCGATAGCGGGGGCGGCGCTACCGAATCGAAGCTTTGGTAGATGCCAGGTGCTCGAGGATCTGCGGACGGTCGCACGCGCATGCTTCAGCTATCGCCTCCGCGCTTCGTTGATCTCGCGGTTGACCCGCGCGATCTCGCGTAACCACACATGGCGTTCTTCGTGCTACATATCGAGGATGTCGTCGATCGACCAGTGAAAGTGGTAAGCGATGTAAGCGACTTCTTGGTACAGCTGTTCACGCGGATAGGTAGCAACCGCCGCCAGGGTCACCCCGGGCCAGACTGGCCACTACCTCCCTCCTCGGTGATCAGACCACCGGTAACCATATCGACATCCATCTCGGTGCCGCACTTCGGGCACGTCACGTGGTGTTTCGGTGCGCCGCCCTCTTCGTTGATCTTGCGATAGAACTCCTGCAAGTACGCGAGGTCGGTCGAAAACAGGTTCTCGATCATGTCGACCGAGATGCGCGATTGTTCGCCGATCTTCACGATCACGCGCGACAGCAGCACGATCACGAGGTACGCGCGATTGCTCTGCACTCGGTAGTCTTGCAGCGGCAGGATCTCGTCACGCGCGGTCGCGAGTCGCATCACGCCATCGCGATGGACGTTGCCTTCCTCGTCCACGTATCCGCGTGGCAACCGAAACGAATACTGAGTCTTGAACGCCATTGAGCCTGTGACCTTTCAAAACGAAACGGGCCGCTCTGGTCCTCCCAGAGCAG
>CAZDGY010000666.1:0-4184 GCA_964504685.1 uncultured Kofleriaceae bacterium
GCGAGCGTAGCCGCCGGCGTCATCACCAGCTTGCGGGCCTGGACCAACACCGGTGCGCGCTCCGCGACGATCGCGACGGCGTCGGCGCCGCGCTCGAACCACGCCGGTGCAGCGTCCGCGCGCGCGGTGGTCGGGTCGCCGAGCCCGAGCACGGCGCCGAGATCGAGGATCGACCCGTTGCCAGGTTGTGACGTCGGCGTCCAGGTCGAATCGATCGCGACCGGCATTGGCACATCGGGTGCGCGGAACATGTAGCAATCAACTTGGATCGACGTGATCGGCATCGTGATGCTCCACGTCGTGCCGACGCCACGCGTCGAGCTCAGTGTCAACGTGCCGCCAACCTCGACGATGCTCGCGCGCGCTGCGTCCAAGCCGACACCGCGCCCCGACACATCGGTCGCCTCCGATCGGGTCGACAGGCCGGGGAAGCACAAGACATCGATCCAGCGATCACTCAGATCATCGGCGGGCGCGACGATGCCGAGCTCGGCGGCGCGTTGCCGCACGCGATCGAACGCGATCCCGGCGCCGTCGTCCGCCACGCTGAGCTCGAACGTGTCGCCGGTGAGCGCACCCCGCACCCGGATCGTTCCGCTTGCCGGCTTGCCGGCCGCGATGCGCTCCGCCGTTGGCTCGATGCCATGGTCGATCGCGTTGCGCACGAGGTGGAGCACGGCGAGATCGATCGCCGCGAGCACGTCGGTCGTGACTTCGGCGCTGCCGATTTCGACGACAACTTCGACTAGCTTGCCGAGCTCTTTCGCGAGCGCATACGCGCCGACTTGATGCTTGACGAGCTGACCGGTGCCGATCAACGCGCGATGCACGCCGACGAGATCGCGCAACGAGTGCCAAGAGGTCCTCAACCGGTTGCGGCGCGTGCCTCGGCCTTCCGCATATTCGAGGAACAGATCGAGCGCGATCGTCGAGAGCCGCGCGCGGACTGCGGGCGAGACTCGCGCACTCGGGCCGGACACGCGATGCATCGGGGTCGTGTTGCGGGCCCGCGGGGTCGCCTCGCCGCGCGCTTCGGCGAGCATCCGATCGATCTGACGGATAAACCCCGGGAGGTTGATGCCGGCGAGCTGCGATCCGATCTTTTTGCGGACGAGCATCGCCATGAACCGCAGCGCCATGTTGATCGCGAGATCGAAGTCCTCGTCGACCGCGTAGCCACACGTCCGCGCGACCTCGAGCAGGTCTTCGAGCTTGTGACACACGAGGTTGACGTCCGCGAAGCCGACGAGCTGCGATTCGCCCTTGAGCGTGTGGATCTCGCGATGGATCACCGCGATCGCGTCGTCATCGATCCGGGTCAGCACCGTCGCCCACGCATGTTCGACCCGTTCGAGCCGTTCGAGGGCGACCGTGCGAAATTGTTGGAGGATGCTGTCCGGGACGGTCACGAATGCTCCCCGATCGACACCAGGTCGGTCGCGAAGCACGAAAGTGTGTGGAGGCTGCGCGCCTGCCAGCGGATCGTCGAGTTCGACTTGAAGCGCAGCCGATAGCGTCGCTCTGGCCCGAGCTCGTTGATAAGGCCGATCCACGCCACGAATACGTTGAAGCACGCGGCGTTCATGAACTCCAAGCCGACGATATCGACGACGACCTCCGCCGCGCTCGCATCGCACAGCTCGGAGTGCAGTCGATCGACGAGCTGCTGGAGCGGTGCGGCGGCACCGACGTTTGACGAGCCACTCAGCCGCAGCACGACGTACTCGCCGAACACGACCGCGGCTTCGAAGTCCTGCTCGCGGACGATGGGCAGCTCCGTCGCCACTAGGTCCCGAGGATCTTCCGGACCTCGGCAATCAGGTGATCCATCCCCGCCTGCTTCGAGATGAAGCCATCGAGCCCGGTGTCGCTCGCGCGCGTCTTGAGCTCTTCGTCGTCGAGCGTCGAAAACAAATAGATCGGCGATTTGACCCCGCGTTGATAACGCAACGCCATCCCGACATCGTCGCCGTAGAGCTGCGGCATCTGGACATCCATCAGGATCAGATCGAAGCCCGCAACCGGTCCCGACTCGACCTCCTCGACGCTGCTGCGGGTCTCGACTTGATAGCCGGCTTCGGCGAGCGCATGGCACGCCATCGCGAGCACGACCGGGCTGTCATCGATCACGAGGATGCGCTTGCTCGTCGTCACCATACGATCTCCTCGAACAGCGACGACAGCCGATCGCGCAGCGCGTCGACTCCGCCTTGTTTGGATACGAACGCATCGGCGCCGGCCTTCTGCGCGATGTCCGCGAGCTCGTGCTCTTTCGCGCCGGAGCAGATCACGACCGGGATGCGCGCGGTCGGAATCTGAGCGCGCAGCCACTGACAGAGCTCCGCGCCGTTCATCTCCGGCATGTACAAGTCGCTCACGATCACGTGCGGCTTCCAGTCGAGCACCAAGTTGATGAACTCGCGCAACGACGATGCTGCGCGAATCTCGAAACCGGCGCGGGTGAGCGCATCGGCCTGAGTCCGCAACACGATCTCGCTGTCGTCGATCAACACCACCCGCCGACGCTCGTCGCCACTCGCGAAGTCCGCCATCGCCTCGATGATACGCTTGCGGCCGCCGAAATTCATCGGCTCGCAGGTTGTCGGGAGCGGTCCTACTCGGTCTCGCGCTCGTGTGCGTGGCCCGCCGCTTCGAGGAGCGCGGGGTCGACCTTCGTTGGATCGAGCAGCAGCTTGCCATCGTGCGCTGCGTGAACCGCATGCGGCTTGACGACGAAGTCGCCTTTGCCTTCGACATAGACGACGAGATAGTCGCCCGCGACTTGGCGGACCGCGCCGATCTCTTCGCCGCCCTCTTGAAAGTAGACCTGGAAACCGACGTCGACTTGGAATCGCTGCATCGCCCGACCCTAGCGCGAAACGCGGCCTAGTCGACGGTCAGAGCCACGCCGGATCGAGGCGGCCGTACGAGTCATCGCCGTCGCGGCACAGCGCGGCGAGTTGCGCGATGCGCGACAGCTCGGTCGCGACCCAATACTGTGCCGCGGCGAGCTTCGCCTCGTAGTAGCCGGCGTCGCGGCTCGCGCGGCCCCGCGGCAACGTACCGGCGAGCGCTTCACGCGCGACTGCGGCGAGCTCGATCCACTGCCAGCCGATCACGACGGTGGAGAACAGGTCGAGGTAGTCAGTCGCGTGCAAGAGCATCGCGTCCGGGCCTCGGCTGGAGAGCTCGGCGGTCAGCGCGCCGATCGTCGCAGCGCCTCGCTCGAGCGCGGCCGTCCACGCGGGCTCGACGCCTGCGGTTCGGGCGCGAGCGCATGCCGCTGCGATTTCAGCGCCGAGCAACGCGAGCGATGCGCCGCCGCGTGCGATCGCGCGTCGCCCGAGCAGATCGGCCGCTTGGATCCCGGTCGTGCCTTCGTGGATCGAGTTGAGCTTCTGATCGCGCAGCCACGCTTCGAGCGGAAACTCACTCGAATAGCCGTAACCACCGTGGATCTGCAGCGCGAGCGCATTCGCTTCGAAGCCGCGCTCGGCCGGAAATGACTTTGCGATCGGCGTCAGCAGATCGAGCAGGTGTTGCGCCCTCGCCCGTTCGTCAGGCGTTTCGCCGTGAGCCGCGACATCGCTGTAGGCGGCGGCACGTGCGATCAGCGCCAGGCCGCCTTCGACGATCGCCTTCTGGCGCAACAGCATGCGGCGTACATCGGCGTGCTCGATGATCGGCACCGGCGGCGTGCTCGGATCGCGCGCGGCGAGCGGTCGGCCCTGGGTGCGAACGCGCGCGTACGCGAGAGACTCGTGGTACGCGACCGACGCGGTCGCGACGCCGTTGAGCCCGACCATGATCCGCGCCTCGTTCATCATCTGGAACATGTAGCGGATGCCCTGGTGCGGCTCACCGACGAGCCAACCGCGGCAATCGCCCCGCTCGCCGTACGCAAGCGCGACGCTCGGCAAGCCGCGCCAGCCGATCTTGTGGATCACGCCGGTGATCGCGACATCGTTGTCGACGAGCGCGCCGGCCTGTACGCGTCGCTTCGGCACGCAGAACAGCGAGACGCCCTTCATGCCCGGCGGCGCGCCCGCGATCCTCGCGAGCGTCATGTGGACGATGTTCGGCACGAGATCGTGATCGCCACCGGAGATGAAGATCTTCGCGCCCGCGATCAGGTAATGGCCATCTCCGCTAGCCGTCGCGGTCGTGCGCACGTCGGCGAGGCT
>CAZDGY010000667.1:0-4182 GCA_964504685.1 uncultured Kofleriaceae bacterium
CGTCTACGGCGATCACCAGGTCAGCAACGCGATGTGTGCGGCCGCGGTCGCGCTGTGGGGATCGTTCATGCTGAAGCGCACCCGCTTCGGCCGTCACGTCTACGCGATCGGCGGCAACCCCGAGGCGGCGCGGCTCTCGGGCGTGAACGTCCGGCGCGTCACGCTCGCGGTCTACGCGATCCTCGGCGTGCTCACCGCGGTCGGCGCGGTGTTGTCGCTCGGTCGCATCGGCAGCGCGACCCCTGGCAGCGACGGCACGTTACTCGAGCTCGACGCGATCACCGCGGTCGTGATCGGCGGCGCTTCGCTGTCCGGCGGGCGCGGCACGGTCGTCGGCACCGTGCTCGGCACGCTCGTGTTCGCCACGCTCGGCAACAGCATGACGCTGCTCCACATCGATTCCAATTGGCAGCTGATCTTCACCGGCTTGGTACTGCTCGTCGCCGTGTTGGTCGATGTCGTCGCGAAAGGTAAACGGTCGTGAACCTCGCTCGCTCGCTCGTGATCTTCGCGGTGATCGCCGCAGTCTTGCCGGCATGCAAGACCACGCCCGGCCCGCAAGTCGGGTTCCTGCTGTCGACGCTGCAAGAGGAGCGCTACCAGAAAGACGTCAAGTACTTCGAGCAACGCGCGAACGAGCTCGGGATGACCGTCGCGACGCTCGCGGCGGACAACGACAACACGAAGCAGCTCGCACAGGTCGAGGATCTGCTGGCGCAAGGCGTGAAGGTGCTCGTCGTGCAACCGACCGACAGCACCGCGGCGGCGCGATACGTCGAGCTCGCTCACGAGCACGGCGCAAAGGTCGTCGCGTACGACCGCGCGATCATCTCGCCCGATCTCGACTACTACGTCTCGCACGACAGCTATCGCGTCGGCGTGCTTCAAGCGCAGGCCGCGCTCGCGGCGACCGGCGGCAAGGGCAAATACGTGCTGCTCGCCGGCCAATCGGGCCACTCGGTCGCGACCGAGATCACGCGCGGCTACGAAGACACGCTCGCACCCTACGTCGCGCGCGGCGACGTTCACATCGTGCTCAAGCAGAACCACAGCGCGTGGTCACCCGAGCAGGCGCTCAAGTCGGTCGAAGACGCGCTCACGCTGAGCGGCGGCAAGCTCGACGCGATCCTCGCGAACAACTCCGGGATGGCGCGCGGCGCGGTCCAAGCGATCGCTGCTGCCGGCTTGACGAACGTGTTCATCGCCGGCGCAGACGCCGATGCCGCGAACGTCAACTTCGTGTGCGAGGGCAAGCAGACGATCGAGATCCTCAAAGACATCCAGCCGCTCGCGCGCACCGCGGCCGATGTCGCGCACGAGCTGATCGAGGATGGTGGCTTGCCGTCCGCTGGCGGCGTCGCCGAGGGGCGGCGCGGTCCGATCGATGGTCGCGCGCCCAAACCGGGCGAGACGATCGCGATCGGCGGCAAGAACGTCCCGATCGCGGCGGTGCGCGTCGAGGTCGTCACGCCCGCGAACGTCAAGCTACTGATCGTCGACTCGGGCTTTCTGTCGGCCGACGAGCTGCCGGCGTGCAAAGACCACTTCGCGGTGGCGAGGTAGCGATGAATCGCGCAGCGCTCATCGCGGCGATCATGGTCCTGGGCTCGACGGTCGCAAGCGCGGATACGCCTACGCCTACACCTACACCTACGGCGGACGCAGATTCGGGCTCGGGCTCGGGGTCGGGCTCGGACGTGAGCACCGTTGGGGTGACCGCGCCGCCGAAGCAGACCGCGGCGATCGAGCCGATCTCGTCGACCAACACGCTGACCAGTGACGCGAAGCCGGCGACGACCGACTTGACGACGCTCAACGTGGGCGACGTCCGGTTCGAGCTCCACGGTTACGCGCGCATGCCGCTGTCGACGCAGGGCACGCGCGAGCCGTACCTCGTCGATGCCGATCCGTTCTTGTCGGGCTTCGCCTACACGCGCCTGTACGAGCCCGACTGGTCCGAGCTGTTCTTTTCGGCGCGCCGCGGCGACTACAAAGCCGAGTTCGGGTTCTTCGCGTCGCTGTACTCGGACTACGCGCAAGCCGACATCACGAACCAACTCGGCGTCGCGCAGGCGTCGGTCAGCGCCGAGCATTTCCTCGGCAACGAAGCGCTGTCCGTCCAGGTCGGCGTGTTCTGGGATCGGTTCGGCTACGTCGAGCCCTACGACACGTACGTGTTCGGCCGCACCCATCAAGGCGGGTTCAAGGCCAGCTACAAGCTGCCCGGCGGTGGTCGCGTCCAAGCCGGGCTCGGCATCCACGAAGCGAACTTGCAACAGAACGAAGGGCTCACGCCGATCGCGCATGTCGCCGGCGCGTACCCGATCGGCCCGGTCGAGGTCGGCGCGTACGTGTTGCGCACGTGGACCGACGACAAACGCCAGCTGTCGCCGATCCAAGACGGCACGCTGTGGATCGCCGGCGCCGATGCTCGCTACAAGCTGCCGAACGACCGCGGCACCGCATACCTCGCGTTCGCCTACTACGACATGGACAAGGTGCTGTACCTGTCGCCATCGGTCGAGCTGATGAACTCGAGCGGCGGCCAAGGCCTGACCGAAAACTTCCTCGGTTTGACCAACAGCAACGACGGCAGCGGCCGGATGTATACGCTCGCCGGCGACGTGAAGATCAAGATCGACGAGCGCGCAGCGGTGCGCGGCTTTGGCATGGCGACGTGGGTGCGGTCGCCCCAGGTCGACGAGATGGATCCGCTCGACAACAAAGATCGTCGGCTCTACGTCAAGTGGGGCGTCGAGCCGAGCTACAAGATCTTGCCGCGGCTCGTCGCGGCGCTGCGCTACGACCGCGTGATCCTCGACGTCTACGACTCGCAGGACAGCTTTCGCGCGCTATCGCCAAAGCTGTCGTTTCCGCTCGACAAGTGGGGCGAAATCTTCGTGCAGTACTCGCACTATTGGTACGGCGACAAGATCGCGCTGCGCCCCGGCCAAGTCCCGCTCGAGACGATGCCGGACAGCGACGTGTTCAAGGTCCAAGCGCAAGCGCGCTGGTAGCCCCGAACGGCGGCGCGGTAGGAATGCACCGCACGCGGTAGGCGTTGCTAGCCGATGAAGCTAGCAGCGGTCGCGGCGCTCACGTGGTGTGCGACCGCCGCCGCTGACCCGAGAGTAGACGTCACCAGCGAGCTGCGCGCGATCGGCGTGCGGCGAGCGCGCGAGCTCGCGGCGTCGGCCCCGACGCTGGCCGGCCAAGAGATCGCGGCAGCCGGGCCGTGCATCCGGCCGACCGCCGTACAGCGCGAAGCGATCACGACGACCGTCGATGCGTGGATCGGGCGGACCAATCCCGGCTCGCACCCGAGCGCCGAGCTCGACCTCGCGTTCGGCTGCGTCGATCGCGCGGGCGTGGTGGTCGATGCTCAGCAAGATCTCTCGGAGGGCGACTCCAGCTCTGGCCACTGGTGGATCCTGCGCGTCAACAACGATCGGGTCGACGAGCTCGCCACGGTCACCGGCACAGCGCTCGGTAGCTTCATGGAGTTTGCTTCGGAGTCGACGATCACGACCGTCGTGCTGGCGGACATCGACCACGATGGCGTGCTCGATGTCGTCGCGCGCACCGATGACCGCGAAGGCGGCTCGAATCGTCACGACGGTACGCTCTCGCTGATCCTGTCGTCGACCCGTCATGCGCGCGAGATCGCCGACGTCGGCGGCGACGTCACGGCCGCAGCAGGCGCAACCGCGGACCTCGTGCTCGCGATCACCGAGAACAATCGCCCCACGGCGTATCGCTGCGTCGAAGCAAACGCGTCGTTGTCGCGCTGCCCGGATGCCGAGCGCGCTCGACGCTTCGCCGCCGCGGTCGCGGTCGCCGGTGTCCTCGCGCGCACCGGAAGCAGCGATTCGCCGGTGCCGACCCGCGACGACCTCGCGACCGAGCTCGACGCCGTCGGAGTGATCGGCCCAGACCGCGATCGGCTACTCGCCGCAGTGTCGCCAACGCCGGCGGCGCACCACGCGATGCGCCGGATCGAAGCGGCGCTCGCTTCGACCGACGACCGCACCCAGGCCGAGCAGATCGCCGAGCGTCTCGCGTACTTCGATCAGCTCCACGCCGCCCTGGGCGACGAGCGCTGCACCGATGGCACCGCGTCGGAACCGACGCTCGACAAGTGGCTCGTGGCGCACGCTATGGACGGCGGGCAAGTGCTCACGC
>CAZDGY010000668.1:0-4181 GCA_964504685.1 uncultured Kofleriaceae bacterium
CAAGCTCGTCTTGACGTTCCCTTAGCCGCCGATCGTCAACTTGAAGTTGGTCGCGGTGACCCGATGGATCACGACCGCGACCGCGATCGGCCTGAACCCGTCGAACGTCACCTCGAGCTGATCGATACCGTCGAAGTGCAAGCGATCCGCCGATAGCGACGCGGGGCCGAGCGCGAGATCCTTGATCGTCGTGTCGACGCTGCCGATCTTGCCCTTGAGCGCGCCCGGTCCCTTGTCATTGATAGCGCCGGTGACCTTGAAGTCGACCATCCCGGGCGAGTCATCACCGCCGAACAAGATCAGACCGTTGCCGACCTCGAGGTGACGCGGAGCGAGCAGCGACCAAGCGATGTCGATCGCATCGATCGCGAATGCCTGCAGCGTCTTGCGTTTCCGGTCGTCCGGCTTGAGTGTCCGCTCGGACTTCGGCTTGTCGCTCGGCTTGTCGTCGCCGGCGACGACCTTGAAGTCGGCGAGCGAGCGCACCGGCACTTTGCCGAACGAAGCGAGCGTCGTCGCGTCGTTGTCGAGCTGCCAGGCGATCAGATCGTGTGACGAGCCGAAGATCGGAACCTTCCAGCGCACGACGAGCCGCTCGCCCTGGAAGTCGATGTCGAGGAATCGACCTTCGAGCCAATCGAGGCTGTCCTCGAGCGCACGGAAGTCGAGCGATCCGTCCTGAATCGGCACGCGTAGCTGTTGATCGAGCGTGCGAAGCCCGAGCACCGGCAGATCGAGGACGACCTTGAGCGTCAAATAGATCCGACCGGACAAGCTATCGAGGAACCGCAACTGCTCCTGCCGCAACCCGGGCGTCGGCTCCGCGTGCGACCCCGCCCGCGGCCGGCCGAACGGCCCCTTGACGGTGAGCCGCAGCTCCGAGAACGACACGTGCGGCGACAGAATCTCGACGCCGCGATTCGCCCGGACCAACACCGTGCCGCGCGGCAGCTCGACGCGATCGACCGCGAGATCGATCTTACCGGCGTCGTCGCGCAGCCACGCCGCGCCGAGCGAGGCGGCATCGGCTTTCCAATGTAACGAATCGAGTCGGCCTTCGAGCGCTTCGAACACGCACTCCTTGGCGCCGTAACCCGTTGTTCCGGAGCGACCTTCGAGCGTGCTCAGCTCGGCGTGAGGAAACGACAGCCGTTTGCCGGATTCGTCACTCGAAAACCCGAGTCGTTGCACCGTGACATCACCATCGATGCTGCTCGTCAACTTGCGAGCATCGTACCGCGACTTGCGGTATAGACCCGGCGCCATGAAGACGAATCTCTCGATCTCGATTTCGTTGTTGGCGCTCGGTCTGGCGGCTTGTGGGGACAACCTCGGGTCCAGGATCGATGCGCACATCGCCGACGGTGCAACGCCGAAGGATTCCCCGCACGGTTTCGAAGGCGTTCAGCTCGATGCAGCCACGCCCGCGACCGCGCGGATCTGGGTCGTCGGCGACATGATCACGAACAACACGACGATCGGCGGCGGGTTCGACGATACGACCGCGTTGCCGCTCGGCGGAGCGAATGCCGCGCCGCCGGTGATCCTGCCGAGCGCGACGACGACGCTCGCCGACTCGACCGGCTATTCGAACTTCGTGTTCGATGCGACCGCCGACGGCAGCAAGATCGCGTTTGTCGGTGACCTCACGACCGTGGGGACGTTCGACCTCTACGTCGCGAACGCCGATGGCTCGAACCCGACGCTGCTCGTCGCGGGCCAGACCGGCGTCGAGATCGCTTCGATCTTGTTCTCTCCCGATGGCTCGATGATCGCTTACACGGCGGACTCGATCGCGATCAACGGCGGCTACGACATGTGGATCGTCAACACGACCGGCACGCCGGTACCGGTTCAGGTCAGCCCGGCGCGCCCGGCGCTGTCGCCCGCACCGGCGAACCAAGACGTCGGCTCCGTGCCGGCGTGGTCCTCGGATTCGAAGTACCTCGGGTTCACCGGAGACCTCACGCTCGACACATTCAACCAAGCGTATTGCACCGACACGAGCCAGAGCCCGCCGGTCACGGTCGAGTTGCTCGCGCAGACCGACATCGGCGTCCAGACCAGCGGCGCGAACGGCGTCGGCGGCACGCTCAAATTCGACAACGCGAACAACGCGTACTTCAGCGCGCGCGTCACCACCGGGAGCACGCAGTTCCAGCTGTTCCAAGCCAAGCCCGACGGCACGATGCGCACCGACATCACGTCGACGTTCCCGGTCCGAACGCTCGATAACACCGCGCCCGACATCGGCGGGTTCTCGATCTCGGCCGATGGTGCGACGCTCGTCGTCAACGCCGATACCCCGGTGCTCGGCAACTACGATATGTGGGACACCGACACCGCGACGCTCGGAGCGCCGAAGAACCTGACGAACATCGCTGCGCCCGGTCACGCGAACTTCACCGCGCCGTTCTGGTTCTCACCTGATGGAACGATGGTCGCTTACCTCGCGACGTTCGAGTCGGCGCGCAACGAGCCGTACATCAGCTCGCTCGACGGCAGTGACGTCGCCCCGAAGCGGCTGGTCAGCGTGCTCGCGACGTGCCTCGATTGCGGTACCGGGACGCCGACGCCCGACGTCACCATCTTCCAGTGGAAGCCGGACGGCACCGCCGCGTACATCATCGGCGACATCACGAACAACAACGTGACGCGCGGCTACGTCATCGATCCGACGATGACCGATCAGACGCCGACGCTCGCGGTCGACGTGCCGGACAGCGGCGATCTCTTCGGTCTCGAAGTCCGCGTCCCGGCGCCAACGATCAACTGATCTAGCGCTGTAACGCGGAGATCAGCTGGGTCAGGCCGAGCTCGGTCGCTTCGGTGGCGGGCGCGTCACTGACTTCGTACGCGCCGTCGCTCGCGCATTGCACCGTCGTGATCCCGGGGTACTCGGTCTCGAGCGCCACGCGGAGCGAGTCGCGGCGTTCGCGATGCTTGCGATCGCCGAGTAGTACGACCAGCTCTTTATGGCGCGAGATCGCGGCGAGCACGGCTCGGCGGAGATCGTCGGTCTCGAACGGCTTCGAGATGAAGCGGAAGATCTCGCCTTGGTTGATGCCGTCGACCGCGGTCTCGAGCGTCTGGTTGCCGGTGAGGAGAATGCGCACGGTCTCGGGCCGAACGCGGCGCGCTTGACCGGCGAGCTGAGCGCCGTTGAGCTCGGGCATCTCGTAGTCGGCGACGAGCACCGCGACCGGTTCGGTCGTGATCCACGACAGCGCCTCGTGTGGCGATGTCGTGCGGCGAACATCGAACGCCTCCTTGCGCAGGCAGCGCATGACCGCGGTGAGCACCGCTTCATCGTCGTCGACGCACACCACGATCGGTGCGCCCGGCGGCAACGGTGGACGGGTCGTGCTCATCCTGACAACCAGCGACGCCAACCGCGTCGGTCGACCAAGTGATCGATATCAGCGAGCGCGGCGATCAGCGCGCGCGTGCTCGGGAACCGACTCGCCGGATTCTTCTGCAGGCACGTCGTGACGAGATCCACCAACCGTTGCGGAAGCGGGCCGTGAGGCGAGGTCAACTCCGGAATCGGCGCCTGCAGATGCAACATGCATAGGTCGTGCAGCGAGGCCGCTTCGTACGGCGGGAAGCCGCACAGCAGCTTGAACATCACGGCGCCGAGCGAGTACTGGTCCGATCGATCGGTCGGCGGTTGGCCGCGCAGTTGTTCCGGCGAGATGTAATGCGGCGTGCCGTGGACGGTGTCGGCGGGCTCGTCGCGCAAATCCTCGCCGATCAGCTCGGCGAGCCCGAAGTCGAGCAGCTTGACGAGCGCGTCTTTGCCTTCGCCCGAGACAAAGATATTCGCCGGCGTGACGTCGGCGTGGACGATGCCGGCGTCGTGCGCCGCGGCGAGCGCACTGCTGAGCTGGTGCGCGATCGTCATGACATCGTCGTGCGCGAGCGCGCCACGAGCGACGCGAGCCGACAGCGACTCGCCCTCGAGTAGCTCCATCACGAGATACGGCCGGCCGTCGGGGACGTGGCCGAAGTCGACGACGTCGACGATATTCGCGTGGCGAACCCGCGCCGCGGTGCGAGCCTCGCGCAGAAAGCGGTCGCCGGCTTCGGGATGGCGCTCGAGCACCTTCGGCCGCAGCACCTTGAGGGCGAACGCGCGACCGAGCGTGACGTGATCGACGCGGAACACCGTGCCCATGCCG
>CAZDGY010000669.1:0-4168 GCA_964504685.1 uncultured Kofleriaceae bacterium
TACAGCCGGACCGACTTCGTGCGGCTCACCGCGGCGGCCAAGTATCACAGTGGCGATTGGCAAGCGTCGCTCGCGCTGTCCGGCATGCTCACCGATCTGACCGCCGAGGTCGGGCTGTATCAAAGCCTGCACGTCCGCACGCCGCTCGTCACGCCGCGCGCGAGCGCGACCCGATCGTCGGCCGATGCCATCGGGCTCAAGGACGTCGTGTGGACCTCGGGTGCCGAAGCGCAGATCGGCTACTCCGACATCGCGCTCGCATTGCCGCTCGAGCAGCGCGAAGGCCAACCGCCGCCGACCTACGATCCGAAGGATACGTCGTCGAAGTTCACCGGCTCGGTGTGGTTCCCCGACTTCGCGGCGTGGACGTCGGTCGCCGCGTCGTTCGATCCGCGGATTCGGATCACGACCGGCGTGCGCGCCGACTACTTCGGGCGCGGCGGCGAGCTCGCGGTCCAGCCGCGCAGCGAGATCCAGCTCAAGCTCAACCCGCAGCTGACCGCGCGGTTCAGCGCCGGCATGTACCGCCGGCCGCCGGAGTATCAGACCGAGTTTCTGTTTGCGAATCTCCAGTCCGAGCGCTCGAACCAGCTGACGACCGGCCTCGAGTACAGCCCGATCCTAGGGATCCGGTTGCAGGGCACGTTGTATTTCACCGATCGCACCAAGCTCATTACCGCGAACCCCGACGGCACGCTCGGCAACAACGGCCAGGGCACGAGCAAGGGCGCCGAGTTGCTCGCGATCTTTCACGGCGGACCGTGGTTCGGCTGGCTCGGCTATTCGTACTCGCACTCCGAGCGCGTCGATCTACCCGGCACGGCGCCGCGCCTGTTCGACTACGACCAGCCGCACAGCCTCAACGTCGCGGCGAGTTGGAAGCGCGGCCACTGGACGCTCGGCGCGCGGTTCCAGCTGTACTCCGGCCTGCCCTACACGCCGGTGATCGGCTCGCACTTCGACAGCGATCGCAACCTCTACATTCCGATCTACGGCCCGACGAACTCGGAGCGCGCACCGATGCACCACGAGGTCGATATCCGGATCGACTACGCGTGGAAGTGGGGGCCGCTGTCGCTGCTCGCGTTCATCGACGTGCAGAACGTCTATCTCAACCAGAGCATCGTCACGTACTTCTACAGCTACGACTACTCGCAGCGCACCGCGTTCGAGTCGCTGCCGCTGATCCCGTCGATCGGCTTGCGAGGCACGCTGTGAATCGCGCGCTGCTGATCGCCGCCGTGCTCGCCGGTTGTAGCGGCGAGATCGATCCGCAGTGGCAGCTCGATCACGATCGGATCATCGCGGTGCGCGCGTCGCCACCCGGGCTCGGCTTCGAGGGCGATTCGTCGGTGCTCGACGTGTTGATCGGAGCCAAAGGCGCGGCGCCGACCGACGTCGATCCGGACATGGCCGTCGTGACGCAGCCGACGAACTTGACCGGCGCGCTCGCGATGTCGGGCACGCACTGGACGATCACCCAGCCAGCCGACGCTGACCTCGCGATCGCGCGTGACCTGCTCGGTCTCGACGTCACCGATCCGGTGCCGTTGCGAGTCGAGGTGACGATGGCGTCGACCGGGTTCGTCGCGGACAAGACGGTCTGGCTCGACGAGGCGCTCGAGAACCCGGTGCTCGGCGCGGTGATGATCGATGGCGTCGATGCGACGACCGAGACGATGCTGACCGTCGCGCCGGTGACCGACATCCCGGTGGCGGTCGACTTCGACGACACCTACGACATCAACTGGCTGACATCGTGCGGCACGATGCACGACTTCGACCTCGCGACCGCGTACTTGCGGGTCGAGACCGCGGATCCGCAGACCGGCACGCTCGGCGTGCTCGTGCGCGATCCGATGGGCGGCACGGTCTGGCAGCTGTGGCCGATCGCGGCGCAGTGATCAGTCGGCTCAGTCGCTGATCGGCAGTTTGCCCGCGTGAAAGCTCGCGAGGCAGCGCGTGATCAGTACGTCGTGGCGCTGATCCTCGTCGGTCGCGGCGCAGATCTCGCGAATCGCGAGGTAGAGCTTCTTGACTGGCGGCGGCAGCGCGTCGGCCCGGCCGGTCGCGTCGGTCGCTTGCGCCGCGGCAAGCATCGAGATCGCGAGCATGTGATCGGCCAGGCCTTGGATCGCGCGCAGATCGCGAGCGGCGATCGAGCCCATCGGCACTTTGTCTTGGTTGTGGCCTTCGGTGCTGCGCGAGAACACGCTCGCCGGCGCGGCCTGCTTCATCGCCTCGGCGACGAGCGCCGACGCCAAGATCTCGACCGCCTTGAACCCGTGGTGCGCGGTCTGGCCCGGGCCTTCGATCCGCACGAGGTTCTCGGGAATCCCCGACGTCGCGGTCGAGTGACACAGCAAGACGAGCTGGCGCTCGAGGATCTCGATCGCGTGCGCGACTTGAACTTTCAGCGTATCGGCGACGTGAGCGACGTGGCTGCCGTAGAAGTTGCCGCCGTGCAGCGCGATCTGGGTCTCTTCGTCGATCAGCGGGTTGTCGCCCGCGCCGTTGAGCTCGATCTCGATCGTCGCGGCGGTCTGATCGAGCACTTCGAGCAGCACGCCCACGACATGCGGCGCGCAGCGCACCGAGTACGGATCCTGGATCTTGCCGGCGCCGAGCGGCGGCCGCGGCCCCGATGCGAGCCCCGAGCGCACCCAGCTGGCGTAGCGCGCCGGCCCGGGATGCGGCTTCGCGACGAATAGCCGCTCGTCGAAGTGAGCCGGCTGGCCGCGCAGTAGGAACGACGTCCACGCGGTGACGAGCGCATGCGCGCGTGCGAACGCCTGCGCGCGATCGAGCGCCATGCTGACGAGCGCGGTCATCACGCTCGTGCCGTTCATGATCGACAGCGCCTCTTTGTGCTGCAGCCGGATCGGCTCGAGCCCGACCGCAGCGAGCGCCTCGGCCGCCGGGACAACGCCGCCGCGGAAGAACACTTCGCGTTCGCCGGACAGCACCGCCGCGACGTATGACATCGGCGTGAGATCGCCGCTCGCGCCGACCGAGCCGAGCTCGGGGATGCACGGCATGATGTCGTGCTCGAGCAAGCGAACCATCGCCCGCAGCGTGTCGACCCGGATGCCGCTCCAGCCGACCGCGAGCTGCGACAGCCGGGTCACGAGGATCGCGCGGCTCTCGTCCGAGCGCAGCAGCGCGCCGATGCCGCAGCCGTGGAACCGAAACAGATTGGCCGCGAGGTTCGCGCCGTACTCGACCGCGACCGAGTTGACGACCGAGGCGCCAAATCCGGTGTTGACGCCATAGAACGGCTCGGCGCCGCGCGACCGCACCTCGACCGCTTGCCGGCTGCGAGTCATCCGCTCGTGCCATGCCGCGTTCTCGGTCAGGGCGACCGGCAGCTCGCCGCGGGCAACGCGAGCGACGTCGCGATGGCCGACGCGCATCTCGCCGATGTACAGGCGGTCAGTCACGTGCACCCCAGAAGTCGAAGAAATTAAACCAGTTCAACGGAGCCGCTCGCGCGTAGGTCTCGAGGATCGAAGCATAGGACCGGGCATAGCGTCCAAGGGCAGCGGCACGGTCGTTACGTTCGAGTCTTACCTCGTCGGCGAGGAACTCGAAATGCAAAGCGTAGTGATTGGGACGGGTATAGACACCCGCCACGAAGTAAACCGGGCAGCGCAGCGCGTGGGCGAGCAGCCAGGGGCCTGCCGGGAACGCCGCGTCGGCTCCGAGAAACTCTGTTACCACGACCCGGGCCTCGGCTTTCTTGCCGGCCTTGGGTTGGCGGTCGCCGAGGATCGCGACCAGCTCCCCGCGCTCGATCGCGGCCCGGATCGCCAGCATCGTGGCTAGTGGATCGACGCCGAGCGGGATCAGCCGCATGTCGATGTCGGGGGCTAGCGAGCGCAAGACGCCGTTGACCCGCTCGGCGTTCGTGAAGTCGACCACGACGTTGATCGGGATCGCGAACTCCTTCGCGCGACAGCGCATGACTTCGAAGCTCCCGAGGTGCGCGCCGAGCAGCAGCACGCCGCGCCCGCTCTTGGCCGCCTTCTCGAGCATGTCGTGGTTGTTGTGCTCGAACTCGAACGAGCCGAGCCGGCCGGTCAGGAAGAACAGCCGGTCGAGGCTGACCTGCGCGAACGTGTGGATGTGACGCACGACCGCGCCGAACGTCGCGCGATGGCCGATCCGG
>CAZDGY010000670.1:0-4164 GCA_964504685.1 uncultured Kofleriaceae bacterium
CGGCCGCCGGACACGACGACCTTCGCGTCGCCGAGATCCGGGCGATCGCTCTTCTGCGCGTCGAGTTTCTCGAACACCGCGCCGAGCGCGTTGATCTCGCCCGCCGGTGCCGTGGTCACGCTGCCGGCCGAGCCGAGCTCCGCTGCGGGCTCGAACTCGGACTGGCGCGGCGTCACGCAGATGATCGGCGTGTTGATCTCGACCGTCGAATACGCGTTGCCGGCGAGGATCGGCCGGACGAACTGGTTCTTCGCCGCGAGCTTCGCGACATCCGAGGCCATACCGGCATCGAGCAATGCGGCCACGCGCGGCAGCAAGTCTTTGCCGAGCGCGGTCGCGGTCGCACAAACGACGGATGCGCCTTGATCCTTCGCGAGCCGCGCGACGATCGGCGCATACGTCTCGGCGAGGTAGTGCTCGAGCTTGGGGTCTTCGACGGTGACGACCTTCGGCGCGAACTTCGCCGCCGCTGCGCCCGCCGCCGCTGCGCCGTGACCGACGAGCAACGCGATGACTTCGCCACCGTGCGCGGTGGCGGCTTGGCGAGCGAACGCGAGGTTCGACAACGCACTCGTACGCAGCGCAGCGCCAGTGAATTCACAGAATGCGAGGACGTTCGGCATTAGAGCACCTTCGCTTCTTCAGCGAGTTTCTTCACGAGGGTCGGGATATCCGCGACGATCTGACCAGCGGCACGCGGCGGCGGCAGCGTCACGCTGACCTCTTTGATCGCGGGCGGCGACGTGCCGTAGTCGGCGAGCTTGGTCACCGCCATCGGCTTCTTCTTCGCCGCCATGATGCCCTTGAGCGACGGCAAGCGTGCGCCTTCGCCGGAGTACGCGAACGTCGCGGGCGTGACGCCGTTCTGGACCGCGTGACTCGACACGATGCGGAGGTCGACCGTCACGACCGCGGGCATCGGCACCTTCTTGTGCTCGACGCCGCCGTCGACCTCGCGGCCGACCGACAGCGCGTTGTCCTTCAGCTCGATCGAGGCGGCGAACGTCGCCTGCGGCCAACCGAGCTTGCCGGCGAGCATCTGGCCGACTTGGTTTGCGTCGCCGTCGACCGCTTGCTTGCCCATGACGACGAGGTCGGGCTTCTCGGTCGCGATGATCGCGGTGAGTACCTTCACGACGGCGAGCGAATCGATCTCGTCGTCTTTACACACGACGTGGATCGCGCGATCGGCGCCCATCGCGAGCGTCGTGCGGATTTCTTTCGCGGCGTCATCGGGGCCGAGCGAGACCACGACGATCTCGCTACCGGCGGTGCGCGTGTTCGAGTCGCCGTTCTCGAGCAACCGCAGCGCGGTCTCGACGGCGTATTCGTCGAACGTGTTGACGATCCACGACGCTCCGGTGAGGTCGATGTGGCCGTCCTTTAGCTTCGGTTTCTGAGTGGGGTCGGGAACGCGCTTGACGGGGACGAGAATCTTCACGGTGACGTCTCCTTTCGAACCAGGCCAGTCGTAACGAGCGCGAGAGCCCAGTCGGCCGCGCGCACGATATCGAATTTCTTCGGACGCGTCCCCGGCGCGCCGGCGCCGAAGTTCGCCCGCCCGAGCACCCACGCGAGCGCGAGCTCGTCGAGCATGCCGAAGATCAAGCGAGCGACGACATGCGACGGAATCGCGTCGTCGAAATCGCCGGCGTCCTGGCCGGCCGCGATGATGCCGCCGAGCATGCGCAAGAAATCCGCGAACTGCGGGTTCGCGTACTCCTTCATGAACTTGCTCGATTGCCGCAACTCGATCGTCAGCACCTCGGCCGCCGCCGGTTCGTCGTGGACGAGCTGCAAGTAGGTCCGGACGAACGCGACAAGCTGCTGCTTGGGCGCGAGCTTGCCGGTCGCGGCACGCAGCTGGCTGTTGACCTGCTCCATCCGGCGCTCGAACACCGAGATCAGCAGGTCGTCTTTGCTCTTGAAGTAGAGGTAGATCGTGCCGTCGGCGACGCCGGCTTCTTTCGCGACATCGGCGACCTTGGCCGCGAAGAACCCGTGGCGCGCGAAGATCCGCTCGGCCGCGCTCAGGATCCGGGCCCGCTTGTCGGGCGCCTTCTCGGCCGCTGAATGAACCGTCATTCAGTCGCTCTTGTACCGCTCGTGACGCAGCTCGTCAACCGGCGGGGCGGGCTTGAACGGCAGGGTTCGCGGGGCTACAACCTGCGGGTGCTTAAGTCCGCGTTGCTCGCCCTAGTTTGCACGCCGCTGCTGATGGGTGGCGCGTGCGAGAAGAAGCCGGAAACTCCCGACAACGGTGCGGCCGTCGCGCTCGAAGCCGGCTCTGGATCGGCCGCCCCCGCAGGACCGGTCGACACGACGCCGCTGCAAGGCATCGACCTCACCAAGATCGACACCGACAAGCAGCAAATCTTCTACAAGCTGATCGGCTCGCTCGAGTCGCCGTGCGGCAAGGGCAACGAGAGCCTGCGCAAGTCATATACGACCGACACCTCGTGCAAGCGCGCGCCGTTCGCAGTGCGCTACGTCGTGTCGCTGCTGCAAGACGAAGTGCCCGAGGCCCAGGTCCGCGAGGCGTGGGAAGCGAAGTACAAGCAGGGCGTTCCCACCGTCAAGCTCGACGTCAGCCACGCACCGCACGCCGGCACCGATGGCGCGCCGATTCGCCTCGTCGAGTTCTACGACTACGGCTGTCCGCACTGCCAAGCGTTCAAGCCGATGATGGAGAAGGTCCTCGCCGACGAGCAGGGCAAGGTCGTCGAGTACTTCATGCAGTTCCCGCTCGAGAAGCACGAGAACTCGAAGAGCGCCGCGTCGGCCGCGCTCGCCGCGAACGCGCAGGGCAAGTTCAAAGAGATGCACGACCTGTTGTTCGAGAACGCGCCGAATCAGAACCACGAGCAGGTCACCGAGATGGCCAAGAAGCTCGGGCTCGACATGACGAAGTTCGAAGCGGACTACGCCGAGGCGCTGCCGCAGGTCGAGTCCGATCTGCACCAAGGCGAGGGCGTAGGTGTGGACTCGACGCCTACCTTGTTCTTCAACACCCGTAAGTACGAAGGCCCGATGCACCCGCGCTACATCGAGATGTGGATCGATGAAGAGCTGGCGGTGAATCGATGAGCCTGCTGGCGCGTCTCACGACCATGCGCACGGTTCTGGTCGTCGCCTTGCTCGCGGTCGCCACCCTGCGCACTGCACGTGCCGACGAGCTCAAGGTCGGCGATCGGTTGAGCGAGCTCGACGGCGCGGTCGACGTCAGTGGCAAAGCGTTCCGCGTCAAAGCCCAGAAGGGCAAGTGGCTGATGCTGACGTTCGGCGCGTCGTGGTGCGGCCCGTGCGCGAAGGAGCTGCCCGCGTGGGACAAGCTCGCGCCGTCGTGGAAAGACAAGGTCGAGTTCGTCGCGGTCGATCTCGACGAGAAGCTCGACGCAGGCAAAGACTTCCACAACAAGGTCAAGCTCAAGAACCTGACCCGCGTGTACCTGTCGCCGGAATCGGCGGTCGCCGCGAAGTACGGTTCGGATCACATGCCGACGACCGTGCTCGCCGATCCGCAGGGCGTGATTCGTTACATTCGCGGCGGCTTCGAGAAGGGCGATGTCGACGGCGAGGTCGACAAGATGAAGGCTGAGCTCGGCAAGCTCGTGAAGTAGTCGTCGCCGGCCCCCCGGGCCCCGGCTCGCCATCTTGCAATGGGCCCGGCGCCCACCGCGCATTCTTTGATCCGAGTACGCGCGCGAGCTTCGCACGGCGGCCTTGCGAGGGCGCCCCGGACCCGCTCGTGCGACGGCGCAGGCCTCGGTGGTTCCGGCTCCTTCGCGAAGCGACGCCGCTGCGCGGCGATCGCGCTGTCGCGCGAGTAGGCGTTTTACAAAGATCCTAGCGTCTCGTCGCGCGCCTGCACTCGCTCTCCGTGGCTGTCCCTCGCGGCGCGCCGCGCTCAGCGACGAGACCGCGAGCGCTCGCGTATGGCCGTGCACGAAGACCTCTGTTTTCGTGCTCGTGTTCGTCGACGCAGAATTCGCCGTCGCTGCGTTCCAATGCGGACGGCGTTCGAGCGGCCTTTACGTTCGAGATCTCGGCAACGCGCGGCGCGGCCAGCGAGGGCGTCCCCTTCAACCCGCGAGGGCTCGAAGCGATCGCGCCTTCGCGGAGGTCGTAGGCCGCCGGAGCGGTGTTTAAGGGGAACCCCGAGCG